>CADBOE010000159.1 GCA_902796205.1 uncultured Ruminococcus sp.
AATGATATATCTTGTTGTCGGTAAACTGAAACTAGATTGTCCTCCGTTGTTCGTGTAACTTTTCACGGAAACAGGAAAAGAGCCCCCTCCGGTTCCACCTTGAAATCCTCCCGCTCTTCCGCTATAATTGAAAGGTGAAATTATTCCCTGAATCAATGAATGATTTATTACAAAGCCGGGAGATCATAAGCGATGAAAAAAGAACTGTTTCTGAAATGTCTGGATGACACGGGGCTGCGAATGCTCCTGACAGACTGCGTCGGAGAAGAGGCGGCAAATCAGACTGCCGACCAGATGTATCTTGAATTCGAAGAAAGCGCGCTCGCATCGAGAAGCGGCGACGCGGAATTCAATTCGAGGATCGGCGAGGCGCGGCTGCTTGTTGCGGGCGTTGCCGACCCCGAGCGCGTCGATTATTACAACAGCTGCTTCAAAAAGCTGTTCAGCCTCCAGCGCCGCCTGAAAGCATATTCGCGCCTCGCGGGAGCGCAGGAGAAAAAGCTCGCCCTGCTTACGATCGCGAGAGAGCTCGTTGACGCCTGCAGGACCGTTGCCGACGCTCCTTTCGAGAAAAATCCCGAAACGACGGCGTCGGAGCTCAGGGCGTTGTCCGATTTCCCGCAGCGCTATTCGAAGGAACTCGCCGAAATAGAAAAAAAGATGTCATATATACGCAGGGAGCTGAACTCGCTTCCTCTCATGAAGCTGCATTTTTCGCTCAGCGACGGCGCCGTCAGGGACTGTGAGCTCGAGCTGACGGGAAAAATGCCGCGGCGCGACGACACGGTCCATTCGGGGGTCGCGGAACTGCCCGAGACGCTATCGGCGCAGCTCAAAACGCTCCGTCCCGAGCTCTTCTCGTCCATCAGCGACTTCTGCGAAAAACAGGAAAACATGCTTCTGACGCTATCGTCGGGACTGTCCGCGTTCAGCACGCATCTCGAATACCTGCTTCACCTGTCAAAACTTCAGACGCTGCTCCGGAAGAACAACATCCCGCTTTGTCATCCGCGCCCGTCGAGGAGAACGACGGACCTCATCAACCTGTGCGACATCTCGCTCCTTCTCCTCAGGAGGAACAATCTCAACAGGACGATGGTCATGAACAATATCACGCTGCACCGCAAGGACAGCATGTCGCTGATGGCCGGGCAGATCGGCACGGGAAAAACGTCTTTTCTGAAAGCCGTTGCCATCGCTCACGTTCTGTTCATGATCGGAATGCCCGTTCCGGCGGCGATGGGATCGATGATGCCGGTTTCCGGAATATATATCTGTTCTCACGGATACGACCCGGAGCTGCTGCCGCCCGAGAACGAATTGCGCGACTCTCTCCTGCTGGTCCTCTGGCCGGATTCGGAGGAGAGCAGCATACGGGAGCTCAGCGACTGCGTCGACAAGCTTAAGGAATTTTCGTCAAAAGGAGCGCACGGAATATGCGCCGTACGCACGTTCAGCAACCGCGGCATCCACGGGACGGTTTCCGAAATAATTCCGGATGACGTTCCGCTGCTCGACGCGATAACCGGCCGGGACGGCAAGCGCACTTTCAGATTCAAAACGGTTCACAGGGGCGACGACTCGCGCGCCGGCGACGTGATATCGAGATACGGACTCGACAAGAGCGATCTGCTGATGCGTTTCCGCGGCGGAAGAAAACACTGAGCGAGGTGAACGAAAATGCCTAAAGTCAATCTGCTTGAAAAATTTCAGGATGAAAGGATCAAAATAATCGGCGCCGAGGATCTTATGCTCGACAGGATCCCGCGCCTCGTCTATCCGGACCCGGCTGACGCCGAAAAATGCGAATACGCGCTCGGCGTGCTCAGAGCCCCGCTTCAGAACATCGACAATATCGTTTACCGCAGGGACGTTGCCCGCGATTTTCTGGCGTCGGACGATCTTCTTGACCGCCTGACGGCCGTTGCAGCCGGCGCAGACGGATTCCGCCAGGAATGGCAGGAAAAACGCAAGGCGCTTATAGCCGCGCATGTTTCCGGCGAGGATAACGATCCGGCTCTCGAAGGTAAATTCAGGATGCTGAAGCTGAACCTTGCCAGCTTCCTCGAGCTTTCGGACCGGCTCGGCTCGCTGATCGACATTCTCGCTTCAGGCGCTCTTTACGCCGAAGGGCTGCTCGAATTCAAGGAAACGTGCATAAGGCTTTTTGCCTCGCACGCGTTTTCGGACGTTCCGAGAGCGAAAAAACTGCTTGCCGCCGATCCCGGCAACTTCACCGCCGAGCTGCTTCTCGGCATCAACGAAAATCTGTCTGTCGAGACGGTGGAGCTGAACACGCTCTATACGCAGCGGGAAAAATCCGACGGCGCGCACGAGGCCGGAAAGAAAAACCGCAATTACGTTTCCGTGAAGACCGTGGAGCTCGTTCCGATGCTGGTCTCGGCTCTCGACACTCTGAACAACCAGACGGTCGAAAGCTGCGAGGAGCTTCTTAAGCTCTTCAGAGAGCTCGAACAGGAGCTTCGTTTCTACCGCTTCTGCATAGATCTGTGCGGAGCGTTCAGGCGCGCAGGCGGAACGTATATCTTTCCGCAGGTCACCGAGCCCGAATCGGCCGTAACGTCGATCCTCGATCTCCGCGATCCGTACGAGGTGCTCAGCGCGGGCAAGGCGGTCCCGCACGACATTCTTCTCACGCCGGAGCGAAGCGGAATCGTCGTCACCGGAGAAGGCGGCGTCGGAAAAACGGCGCTGCTGCGTGCGGTATGCGTTTCGCAGATACTGGGTCAATGCGGCCTTCCGATCATCTGCCGCGACGCTTCGCTTTCTATCCGCAGCGGCATTTTCGTATGCTTTACGGACGTTTCCGATCCAGACCGGGATCCTCTGCGCCGCTTCGAATCGGAAGCGCAGTCGATGGCGAAGATCATTGACAGCATCGCCCCCTACTCGCTCGTTGCCCTCAACGAGCTGTTCGAGACGGTCAGCTTCGCCGACGCTTCCGACGCGCTGTACAACATTTTCTCCGTAATGACGCAAAGCGACATTTCCTTCCTTGCCACGACCCACCTCCCGCGCCTCGCGGAAAGGTTCATGGAGGTCGACAGGATCACGGCCATGTCGATGAATTCCGAATCGAAGCTCGAGGTCATGACAAATGCCTGATCTGCTTTCGGCCGTCGCGATAATATCTCTCGCTCTGACGGCAGTTTCCTTCATCGCCGTCATACTGCTTCTCGTAAGATTGCGCGAGATCAGGAGCGAAGCGAAGCAGAACAGCATCGACAACGCGAAAAACGCCGAATTTCTGTCCATGCTCATACGCAAAACCGATGAGGCGGAGCGCGCCAGAAGCGCGCAGGCTCTCGAGGAAAGCGAGCGGTTCGCCGGATTTTCGGGAAACGTCCTGAGAAGCCAGCTCGAAGCGGAGCGCCAGCTGGCCGATTCTTTGCTTAAAATGCGTCAGGACATGGAGACCGGCATCGGGGAGATCAGAAAGACCGTCGGCGAAAAGCTTACGGAAACCCTCAATTCGCGCCTCGACAGCTCGTTCGCGACCGTTTCCGGGCAGCTTGAAA
>CADBOE010000160.1 GCA_902796205.1 uncultured Ruminococcus sp.
CAGAGGCAATGATGGAAGACGAAAGACTCATGGCAGCCGTGAACCGCGGCGAAGACCGGGACGAGGCAACGCTGCGGCCGCGAAAATTCGAAGAATATATAGGTCAGGAAAAAGTACGGGAAAACCTTTCCGTATTCATTCAGGCCGCGCGCGAACGCGGAGAACCGCTTGATCACGTCCTGCTGTACGGACCTCCCGGCCTCGGTAAAACGACCCTCGCGGGAATAATCGCGTCCGAAATGGGCGTAAACCTCCGCATCACGACGGGACCCGCCATCGAAAAAGCGGGCGATCTCGCGGGACTTCTGACGAACCTCAACGAATTCGACGTGCTGTTCATCGACGAAATACACCGCCTGAACAGGTCGGTCGAGGAGATCCTTTATCCGGCCATGGAAGATTTCGCGTTCGATATAATCATCGGCAAAGGCCCCGCCGCCAGATCGCTGAGAATGGACCTGCCGAAATTCACGCTTGTCGGGGCGACCACGCGCGTCGGCCTGCTTTCCGCGCCTCTCAGAGACCGCTTCGGCGTCGTGAACAGACTTGAAATGTACTCGGTTGACGAATTGTCGATGATCGTCAGGCGCAGCGCCGGCATTCTGAAGGTCGAAATCGACGACGGAGGGGCGCGGGAGATAGCGATGCGTTCCAGAGGCACGCCGAGAATCGCGAACAGACTTCTCAAAAGAGTCAGGGATTTTGCACAGATAAAAGCCGACGGCGTTGTCACCGCGGAAGTGGCGAATATGTCGCTCGACATGCTCGACGTCGACAAGCTCGGGCTGGACAACGTTGACCGCAACGTGCTGAATACGATGATATTCAAGTTCGGCGGCGGGCCGGTCGGACTGGACACGCTTGCGGCGGCGACCGGTGAGGACGCAACGACGATCGAGGACGTATATGAGCCGTATCTTCTGCAGCTCGGATTCATAAACAAGACGCCGCGGGGACGCATCGTACTGCCGCTGGCGTACAGACATCTCGGCATTCCGTTCGGCGGCGACGCCCCGTCGGAGCACCCGGCGGAACGGGAAAAGGCGGAAAGGCTCTCGCTGTTCGATATCGGCGTTCCGGGAGACTGCGACGGCAGTACCGGCGGCAGCAACGGCGGTAATAACGGCGTTGGCAACGGCGGCAGTACCGACTGTAATTACGGCGTTAATAACGGCTGCGGTGCCGGCGGAAACGCCCGGGGAGGCGCGCGATGCTGATACTTGGCATTGACCCCGGCTTCGCGATAACGGGTTACGGACTCGTGGAAAGCGTATCGAACCGCCTCGGGATCGTAAAATACGGCGCCGTTGACACCCCGGCCGGGATGCCTTTCACGTCGCGGCTCACCGCCATCCGGAACGAGCTCACGGAAATCATAAACGAATACCGCCCGGACGCCGCGGCCGTTGAGGAGCTGTTCTTCAACAGCAATACCACGACTGCGATGAAGGTCGCGCAGGGAAGAGGCGTTGCCGTCGAGACGATCTCGTCGATGGGCATCCCGGTTTACGAATATACGCCTTTGCAGGTGAAAATGACCATAGTCGGATACGGGCGTGCCGAAAAGAAGCAGGTCCAGCAAATGGTAAAGGTCATGCTGAAACTCGACGCCATACCGAAGCCGGACGACGCGGCGGACGCGCTGGCGATCGCTATATGCCACAGCTTTTCAATGCTGACGGCGAAGCCGATATGACGTTCCGGAGGCTGTTATGACCACGCTTGAACCGCTTTCAGCCGACAGAGCTTTTTACGGATGCGATCAGAACGGTCCGTCCGCGGTGCTTATGCATATATGCTGCGGGCCGTGCAGCCTTTTCTGCATCGACGAATTCCGCAGGCAATTTCCTGAAGCCCGCCTCCACGGTCTGTTCGCGAATCCGAATATCCATCCGTATGACGAATTTGCGCGAAGGGCGGAAAGCACGGCAAAGGCCGCTGAATACAAGGAAATAGACGTCGACTTCCTGCCGTATTTCGACCGGCTCGCCTGGGAGCGGTTCACGCGCTCAGACGGAGCTCCTCAGACGCAGGGTGAACCGGATGACGAACGCTGCCGGATGTGCTACGTCAGGAGAATGGAGATCACGGCGGAATATGCCGCTTCACACGGCTTCGACGGCTTCACGAGCACTCTCTTCGTCAGCCCGTATCAGGATCACGAGCTGCTCCGGAAAGTATGCGAAGAAACGGCTGCGAAATACGGCGTCCGCTTCGTTTATATCGATTTCCGGCCGGGATTTCGTCAGGGTCAGCAGGAGGCCCGCGAGATCGGGCTTTACAGACAGAAATATTGCGGCTGCATCCGCTCGCTTCGTGACGGCGCGGGAAAGCAGAATCGCCAGAAAGAAGGATAGTATATGGATAATTCCGAAACGGAAAGAATTGATGATGCCGCGGGACGCGCGCCCGATGTCTCTGAGACCGCCGGAGATGCCGCTGCGGCCGTGGGAGAATTGATTTCGGATATCGCGGACAACGCCGTGAATGACGACGCTGTGGATCAGGCTGAAAACGCAGTGAATGCGGTTGACAACGCAGTGGATGCGGTTGACGCCGGGGTCGCGGACGCCGTTGACAACGCCGGTGACGCGAACGTTGCCGGTCAGGTTGACGCCGCTGCGGACGGTTTATCCGGTACGGAAACCGCGGTAATCCCCGGGACGGCATCCGACGCGAAAAAGAAATCAAAAGGAAAAAGAAACGTGTCAAGGGAAATTTTAAGCTGGGTGCTCACCATCCTCGCGGCTTTCATTATAGCCATATTCATCAACGCGTACGTTTTCAGGATCAGCAGGGTATCGGGCAACTCGATGCAGCAGACGCTCCACGACAGGCAGACCGTGTTCATCTCGCGCGTGCCGTATATGTTCTCCGGACCCAAATACGGCGATATAATCGTATTCGATAGCGAGAATGTGCCGAGAAACTTTCTGAAGGAGATCAGGGAATCGCTGGAATACAACGTCGTCACCATATCGCTGTTCAAAAAAGAAGTGCCGCACAAATATTTTATCAAGCGCGTGATAGGCGTTGCCGGCGACGTGATAGAGATAAAAGAGGACGGCGTGTACCGCAACGGCGAGAGGCTGAACGAAGATTATATCAACCCTGACGAGAAGCCTAATTATTCCCCTCTAACCTATACGGTTGGTGACGGAGAAGTTTTCGTTATGGGCGACAACCGCAATCACAGCAGCGACAGCAGAAATAACAATAAAATCATAGGTGTAAAGGTGAGTGCAATTCTCGGAAAGGTCATAAATTCATGAACGGCAGGAGACTTCTTATTATCGCCGCCACCGGAAACGCGCACAAGCTCGAAGAATTCAGATCGATTTTTTCCGGCTGCTTCCAGGAGTGCGCGGCCGAGGTGATATCGCAGAAGCAGGCGGGGGAGATCGCGGGAAAAGTTTATATTTCGCCGGACGAAACCGGCGCGAGCTTTGCGGAAAACGCTTTCATAAAAAGCTCGTCGCTCGAGCGGTTCATGCTTGAAAATGCGGCTCTTTCGGAATATGCCGCCTCGTTCAGGGCGGTATGCGTGACGGCGGACGATTCGGGCCTTTGCGTTGACGCTCTTGGCGGCGCGCCGGGGATCTATTCGGCCAGATACGCTTCCGCGCCCGGATCCGATATCGACGCCTCCGACGACGCCAACGTCGACAAATTGCTCTCGGAAATGAAGAACGTTCCGGACGCGGAAAGAACGGCCGCGTTTCATTGCCACATTTCGGCCATAATGCGTTTCGGAGATAAACTTGACTCCCGCGTAAGAGTTGAAACGTGCGGTTCGCTCGAAGGAAAGATCGCTTATGAACGCCGCGGAAACGGCGGATTCGGATATGATCCCGTCATGCTTCTCCCGGGCGCGGGGAAAACGGTCGCGGAGCTGGCGGCAGCGGAGAAAAACAGGATCAGCCATCGCGGAAAGGCGTTAAGATCGGCAGCAGGTGAGTTGTATGGTAGTTTTGCAAAATTGTCCTGATTATGATTATGACAATGTAAAAAAGGCCGTAAAGGCCGTTTTTGACGCTTACGGAGGCATCGGAAGCATCGTGTCCGCGGGCCAGCGCGTTCTGATCAAGCCGAATCTGATCGCCCGGAAAAAACCGGAGGAGGCCGCTACGACGCATCCTGCCGTCGTGCGTGCCGTTTCGGAGCTGTGCCGGGAAGCGGGCGGGAGCGTTATAATATGCGAAAGTCCGGGCGGCGTTTACGACAAGGCCGCTCTCCGGTCCATATATAAGGCGACCGGGATGGAGGAGGCTGCCGAGGCTTCCGGAGCCGAGCTGAATTTCGACACGTCGGTAACGAAGGTTCAGAACCCCGAAGGAATGTATCTGAAGACTCTCGAGATCCTTACGCCGCTTACGGAGGCGGACGTGATAATAGACCTCGCGAAGCTGAAAACGCACGGCATGATGGTTTACACGGGCGCCGTGAAAAATATGTTCGGCGCGATCGCGGGCGTATCGAAGGCGGAATATCATTTCAAAATGCCTGATTACGATTCGTTCGCCAATACGATAATCGATATTTTTCTTTCGACGAAGGTGCGGTTCTGCCTGATCGACGCCGTTACGGGAATGGACCGCGACGGACCCACCGCCGGCGATCCGTTTGACGCCGGAATGCTGATCGGCTCGGACAATGCTTTCGAGGCCGACCGGGCGGCGCTCCACTGCATCGGCGCTCCGGTAAAGCGCGTTCCGATGGCAAGGACGGCCGTGTCGCGCGGGCTCATGCCGGAGAACGCGGAAGATATCGAGACCCGCGGCGATCTGACTCTGGCGGAGGCGAAAAAGCGGTGCGCCGGATTCGTTGTCCGCTACAACGACAACAACGCGCGTCTGCATTTCAGCGACGGTCCCGTCGGCAAGGCGCTGGAAAAGCTTATGAAGCCGCGGCCGGTTTTTACGAAGAAGTGCAGGAGCTGCGGCGAATGCGCGAGACATTGTCCCGTCAAGGCGATCACCGTCGAAAAGGGGAAGATAGCCGCCGTGGAGCTCGGCAGGTGCATCAGGTGCTATTGTTGTCAGGAGCTTTGCCCGTTCAAGGCGGTGAAGATCAAAACGACGCTGGTGAGCAGGCTGGCGAGGAAGCTCTGACGCGGCGGGGATGCGCACGGACGTTTGGCGGGAACGCGGAGGGACGTTCGGCGGTAATGCGTTGGGACGTTCGGCGGAAAAGCGGTGGAACGTTTGACGGGAAAGTGGAGGGACGTTCGGCGGAAAAGCGGAGGAACGTTCGGCGGAAAAGCGTTGCCGCGCAGGTAACTCGGGGGAACGTTCGGCAACAAAGAGTTGCCGCGCCGGGACGTGTGAAACGGAAAGTCTGAAGCGGAAATTATCGGGCGGAAAGGAAAGTTTTGGGCGGAAGCTATGGCGTGTCTGAATATCGTGCTTGTTGAGCCGGAGATCCCGCAAAACACGGGAAATATTGCGAGAACGTGCGCGTGTACGGGCTCCAGGCTGCATCTTGTGAAACCTCTGGGGTTTGAGATCAGCGACAGCCGCCTGAAGCGAGCGGGGCTCGATTACTGGTCGGAGCTGGAGATTTTTTATTATGACAGCTTCGGAGAACTCCGGGAGAAGGCAGGCCCGGGGGCAAGGTTTTTCTTTTTTACGACGAAGGCGGCGCGCAGGTACACGGACGCGGAATTCAGGGACGGGGATTTTCTGGTTTTCGGAAAGGAGACGCACGGACTGCCGGAGCCTTTGCTGGAGGCGAATTACGGGCAGTGCCTCAGGATCCCGATGGGGGCGCGGTTGCGTTCACTCAACCTCAGCAATTCGGTCGCGGTCGCCGTGTTCGAGGCGCTCAGACAGCTCGGCTTTGACGGGCTTGAGAGCGAGGGACACCTGACCGGAAGAGCCGATTGACGTTTTGGCCGGATGACCGGATTGCCGGAATAGCAGGAAGGTTGAACGGATGTTCGGACGATATTGTTCGTGCCGATTATCGCGAACGGCTGTTTTTTGTTAATTTTTGACGCAGATAAGTTTATTTTTTCTTTTTGCTGTAAAGAAGTATCTTGCGCATGCCGAAGTTCCAGACGAATACGACTACGGTGGCAACGATTTTTCCGATTATGTAATATTTGTCCTCCGGAAGCCAGCTGCCGAAGGTGCGGTGCGGTCCGAGACCTTTTTCGAAAAGCATGATGATCAGATTGTTCAGAACGAGACCGATAATGCTGATGACGGCGAAAACGGTGAATTCCGCGGCGCGCGATTTCGTGTTCAGACCTCTGAACGCCCAGAACGTCGAAAGCAGGTAGTTCGTGATCAATCCGAAAATGAACGCGATCGTCGCGGCCAGTACCGTATGCTCTTTCAGACCGAACAACTCCTTGCACAATATCAGCACGAGCATGTCCGCAACGGTGGCAACGGCGCCGACGACGAGCGACCTTACAAATTGAACTTTTCCTTCCTCCGGAGGGTCGAATATATATTTTTTCAGCAATTTTTTCATTGTTTTCATCTCTTGTCGTAATTCTGCGGCTACGCCTGCAACGGGGGACAGACCCGGGTTTCGGGGGTGTACCGGGCCGCCCTGCAACGGGGGACAGACCCGGGTTTCGGGGTGTACCGGGCTGCCCTGCAACGGGGGACAGACACCGGTTCAGGTTGTCAATCCGTAAATGACATTGAATTTGTTCTCGAGATATTTTATATAGACCTCCGGACGGAATTGGCCGCAGACCCTGTTGAAAAGCTCGGTCGGGTCGTAAAGCCTGCCGAACTTCCAGATGCGTTCGCGGAACCAGTCGGCAATGAGAGAAAAATTGCCTGCGGAAACGGCGTCTGCCACGTTGAAACTCTTGTTCATCTCGTCCAGATACTGCGCGCCGTATGCCGAGCCGATCGCGTACGACGGGAAATAACCGATGCCGCCGAACGACCAGTGCGAATCCTGAAGAACGCCGCGCCTGTCATCGGGAACATCTATGCCGAGATATTCTTTATAAAGCCGGTTCCATTCGGCCGGAAGATCCTCCGCCGTGATATTGCCAGCGAACATCATGCGCTCGAGCTCGAACCGTACCATTATATGGAGACAATACGTAAGTTCGTCCGCCTCCGTGCGGATGAGCGACGGAGCCGAGGCGTTGACCGCGCGGTAGAGACGCTCCTGAGTAAGCGCCGAAAGGCGGTCCGGGAAATGCTCGCGAAGCCACGGAAGGATAAGACCGCAAAATTCGCGGCTGCGGCCGATAATGTTTTCATAGAACCGCGACTGCGATTCGTGGATGCCCATCGACACGCCTCCGCCGAGGCACGACATCGTCAGCTCGTCGCCAATATTCAGCTCGTAAAGCGCGTGACCGCCCTCGTGGATCACCGAATACATCGACGAAAGCAGGTCGTCCTCGTGGTAATGCGTCGTAATGCGCACGTCATATTTCGAAAAATCGGTCGTGAACGGATGCTCCGTCTCACCGATGACCGAACGCTCCGGATCCAGGCCCATGACGTTCATGACGTACGCCGAAAAATCGCGTTGGACAGCGACGGGGAAAACGCCTTCCAGAAGCGGCTCGCGCACCTGCTCCGGCGAAGAGGTCACCTTCCCGAGAAGGGGAACGATCCCTTTTTTGAGCGTGTCGAAAAACTTTTCACACGTTGCCGCCGTCAGCCCGCGCTCGAAATTGTCCAGCTGCGTGTCGTAGGGATCTTTGCCGGGTTCGATGCAGAGAGCAATCTGTTTCGTCATGTCGAATATGCGCTGAAGGAGCGGCTTGAATGACGGATAATCGTTGTTGACCTTCGCATCGTGCCACACGGCGTCCGATTCGACGCACAGCTTCTGATATTCGACGTACAGGTCTTTCGGAATGCGGCGGATCCTGTCAAGGTCGCGGTAGAGCTCTTCCGCCTTCCGTGCGGTGACAAAATCGAGCTCCTTCGCGTTCGCGTGAAGCGTTTCGATCATTTCCGCCGTTTCGGGAGCGGTGGTTAACTCGTACGACATTCTCGACAGCTCACCCTGAGTCACCGTCAGAGCTTTTACCGACTGCTTCGGCGCAACGGTAGAGCTGTCGTAGCTTAAAAGCCCCATGGCGTGTCCGAGAGCGAATGATTGCTCCTCGAATTTCTTCAGTCCGTTCAGTGCTTCTTTTACGTTCATAGTTATTCTCCCTGAGTCAAGATTTATTTTCGGCAGTGCCTGCCTGCGCCGACGCGTCGATCGCTTTAAGCTCGCGGTAGAGAGCCGAAAGCGGCAGACCGACCACGTTGAAATAATCGCCTTCGATTTTGTCGATAAATGTCGAAAAATCTCCCTGGATCCCGTACGCGCCCGCTTTATCCATCGGATCTCCGCTGCTGATATAACGTTCTATTTCGGTATCGTCAAGCCCGGCAACAAAAACTTTCGTGACCGCGGCAAACGAGCGGATGTCCGGCTTGTTTTCATTCGCGCCCGGCACGGATGGGATAACGACGGCTACGCCCGTGATCACGTCGTGCGCCCTGCCGGAAATCAG
>CADBOE010000161.1 GCA_902796205.1 uncultured Ruminococcus sp.
ATTACTGTTTTGATGTAGCGCCGTATACCTGACCGGTACGTACGGTGCAACGGGAGGGAGGGACCGAAATCCCTCTCTACCCTATTGTTTTCGTACGGGCGTCAGACGGCCGCGCCCGGGAGGCTTTCGCTCAGCTCTTCGCTTCGATCAGCTTTCCAAGAACGGTGCGCACCAGCGTGAAGAGCTCCTCATCCGCGTTGTAAACACCGAGCGACGTAGTGATCTGTTTTATAACCAGCTCGAGCGCGTCGGCTCCGTAGAGCTTTTCAAATATGGTAAGATATTCGAAATCCTCGATGCCGTCGCGTATGCATTCCATCCGGAGAGAGCCGACCGGCTCCTCGACGCCGATCGCGTGGCCGCAATAAAGCAGCACGCCGTTGCCGTAAATGTCATACGGAGTATCTCCCGAAGCCTGCTCATGCTTTGAATTCCATCCGAAATCGGATCTGCCCTCGGCGTCCGTCGACGGGAACCAGTCGTTCACGAGGTAGTAAAGGAAATTGTCGACGTCGTAGAGCTTCTGCTGCCAGAACAATATGCGATATTTTACCGCCTGCGTTTCTATGGAAACAGTGATCTCGGGCGATTGCGGGAAACGCGTGACGTACCACCATACGTCGTCGCCCTCCGACTGATGCTTCGCCATGCGCTCGGGGAACGTTCCGAGCTGCTTCTCGATCTGCGCGGTGCAGCGGAACGTGAGAGTCGGATCGCGGCGGAAATCAGCGTATGTGTTGTAGAAGAAGGTGTGGGGACACCAGGAATTCACGTATTGACTCACATATTCGAAAAAGTCGGTTTTTCCCTCGGCGTCGAGGGCCATGTCGTAATGGATCGGAACTATATAATGATAACCGGGAAAATGCTCGGCGAACAGAGCGCCTTCTTCGTTTACCTGGTTCAGCGCTTCCATGGAAAGAGGTTCGTCGACGTGGTAGAAATACGCCTTGTCCAGCCACTCTTTATTCTGCTTGAGATAATCGTATGCGGCGCTGACGTTGGCCGCGGTCGGATCGACCTTCCAGCCGATAGGGTTGAAGGCGACTACTCTCGGATTCGCGACGTATTCGCGCACCCTCGGATCGGCGAACTGTCCTTCGTCGCTGTACGGGAGAGTGTAGGCGCATATGCGGTTTTCAAGCAGAAGGTCGTAATACTTTTTGTACATGACTCCGTCGTCGCCTTCGTACAGCTCGTGATTAACGTAGATCGCCCACCACGAAAGGTCCATCTGCGTTTTGCACGTCGTCTCCTCGGGGAGAGCGAAATCGTAAACGTACGCGTGAACAACCGCTTTCCTGATCTCGTTTCCTCCGGCGTCTTTTATCGTGAGCGTCGCGGTGTAGTCTCCGGCGGCGGAGTCTGCTTCCGTAAACAGCTTTATGAGGAAAATACGGCTCGTGCCCGCTTTAAGCGAGAAGGGACCGTCGAGCCTCGGAATGGGATCAGCTATCGTTTTTCCCTGCACGTTCTCGAAGTAGCTGCCGTAATAAAGCTCGGTGCGGAGCTCGTCGCCGGCCTGATTTCTGAACGGCGTCACGGAGGCTGTCAGGCCGTCGCGGTCAGATGTCGAAGAGAGCAGGAACTGGCAGTCTTCTATTTCGTTTTTGGCGAGGTACATCTTGTACGTGTTGCGACCTGTCGGGGTCGTTGTCTCTGCCGGCGTTTTGGAATACGTATGATCGAACCAGAGAGTTACCGTCGGATCTTCCTGAGCAGCTTTGACGGGCGTATTGTCCGGAGCTGTCAGCGATACGGACGAGAGCAGCCTGTCCGCCTCCTTCTGTCTCTCTTCGGAAAGCAGATGCGGGTCGGGGCCTCTTTCCGCTTTCATGAAGCCGCTCACTTCCTCCGCCGTTCTGAAGAAGGACATCGAGGCGAAGAATACTTTTTCACCGGCTTTTGCGGAAAAATGCATGAAATCGAAACGGAACGAATGTACGGTTCCGCGGAAATCCTCCGAGGAAAGGTCGAAGATCAGATATTGCCAGTCCCCGGTGGAATTATCGAACGAGGCGGTACGCGAATGCCCTCCGACCGCTCCGGCGACGTTTCCGGCGGAAAAGAACAGCTCGAATTGCGAATCGGAGCAGCCCTCCTGCCTGATCTTCAGGACGATATATTTATAATCGTCGGCCGACACAGGCTCCAGACCGAGCGAACGCACGTAACCTTCGTAGTTGAAATTGACGAACGGATCCTCGGCGCCGTCGGTTGTTTCCATGAGCACGGCCTTTTTTTCCGTCCTGTCGCTGACGGCTGAAACCGTGCAATTGTTCGGGTCGGTGAAGAAACGGACTATTCCGCCGCCGTCCGCGTGAACTCTGGCAGGATCGGTCGTTTTCGCTTTTACGCCGCAAGCGGTGACTGTGGCGAATATCGTCGCGACCGCGAGAAACAGCACGCAGAGCCACCTGCCTCCGATCGTGTTACGGGTCGCGCGTCCCGTGTTGATGTCTTTTTTCATATCAGCAACTCCGTTTTTCATTATGATGGAAGATTATATACTTCGGCGGGACGCGGTGTCAATTTTGTGAAAGCGCAGGCGGGAGAGATCGTTCCTCGGGCTGTTTACACGGCAGGGAAGCCATGATATAATCGGTCCGTTCCGGATTTATTCGCTCATTCCGGGTCGCGGGAGTTACAGAATGGAATTTGCTTCAATTATTTTCCTCGAAATGTTTTTGCCGCTGATGATCGGCATATATTATCTGCTCGCGCTGATCAGAAACAGGCGGGCGGCGATCCTCTCGCAGAACGTATTCCTGCTTTTATGCAGCATGGCTTTTTACGCCTTCGGAGGAATACGGAATCTGATCCTGTTCGCAGCCATGATCCTGTTCAATTATCTGTTCGGAATTCTGACCGGACGCGCTGCGGCCGCCGGCGGAAAACGCGCAAAGGCCGTGGCCGCGGCCGGCATTTCGGTCAACCTGTTGGTGCTCGCTTTTTTCAAATTTTTCACCGCCGCAGGATCCGCTGCGGCGCGTCTCGCGTCGGGAGAAAGTCTTTTCAGCTTTCTGCTTACGTATGACGGCACTCCGGCGAACGGAGTGTACGCGCTGGCAATGCCTCTCGCGATATCGTTTATAACGTTCCGGTCGGTATCATACCTTGCAGACGTATGCTCCCGGAAAACGGAAGCCTGCCGCGATCTGCTGACTTTTTCTCTTTACATGTCGCTTTTATGCTCGCTTACGCAGGGACCGATAATGCGTTACGGGGAACTGGCGCCGCAGCTGACCGGACGCGTTACGGACCTCGAAGGATTCAGAAAGGGACTCAGGCGGTTCTGCTACGGGCTCGGCAAAAAAGCGCTTATAGCGAACACTCTTGCCGCCGCGACGGACAGGATCTGGGCGGGACCGGATTATTCAATTATCGGGACGGGCACGGCGTGGCTGGGAGTAATCTTTTACACTCTTCAGATTTATTATGATTTTTCCGGCTATTCCGATATGGCGGTCGGGATAGGCGGGATGCTCGGGATGAGGATCAGCGAGAATTTCAATTATCCTTATACTTCCTTTTCCGTCCGTGAATTCTGGCGCCGCTGGCATATGACTCTTTCGTCCTGGTTCCGTGATTACGTATATATTCCGGCGGGCGGAAGCAGGAGAGGCAGGGGACGGACGCTTTTCAATATTTTTATCGTCTTTCTTCTCACAGGCATATGGCACGGCGCGGATATGTCGTTCGTGATCTGGGGGCTGTTTTTCGCCGCGCTCGTTATTTTTGAGCGGCTTCTTCCGGACGGGCTCACTGAAAGGGGACCGCTGAAAGCCGCCGGCTGGCTTTATACGCTTTTCGCGGTCATGATGGGATGGGTGCTTTTCCGGGCTCCCTGCCTTAAAGCCGCGGCGGATTATTATGTTCAGCTTTTCTCGTTCAGAGGATCGTCACAGGGATTCACGGTGCTGAATTATATTGATTTCGGGACCGTATCGGCGGCGATAGCGGGCATATTGCTGTGCGGATTCATCCAGAGGCCGCTCCGGGGACTGTATGAGCGGATCGGGAGTAAAACGGCTTTTATCTGCGCCGATATGCTTGTCCAGATCGCCGTGGTGTTCTGGTCGGTGGTAAAAATCACCGCCGGAGGGTACAATCCGTCGATCTACGGCAGTTTCTGACACGGATCGCCGCGCCGCGGAGCAAAAAAAGGAGCGACGTCCGCTGAACGTGACGCCCCCCGGATGCGGTCCGGCAGGTGATATTTGCCAGCCGTGCCGATTTGAATTATAATACGGTTGCGGAGAGATATAATTAGTCGCGGTCCGCCGGGGGAGGCATGTTTTCCAGTGGTAAAAGAAAAAAAGAAATCCAACGTGTTCAAAGATTATCTGATGCTCACGGTCGGCACGCTGCTGATTGCTTTTGAGGTCCACGTTTTCGAGATCCCGAACGGCTTTACGATCGGCGGCGTAAGCGGAATGGGTATTGCTCTCGCGAAGGCGACGGGGACGGACACGTCCACGCTGATTTCCGCGCTCAACATATTGCTGCTGATAATAGGCTTTATATTTCTCGGACGGTCGTGCGGGATCAGGACCGTGTATTGCTCTCTCGTATTTTCGGCCTCTCTTCAGGTCGCGGGCATCGTCTGTCCGGTGAAGCAGCCCCTCACGGACGAGCCGCTTCTCGAGCTCTGCTGCCTCATCATATTGACCGCGATAGGCAGCGGGATGATCTTCCATTGCGACGCAACGTCCGGCGGAACGGACATAATCGCGATGATAATGAGAAAATATACGCCGCTCGACGTCGGAAAAGCGCTTCTGTGCGTTGACTTCCTCGTCGCCGTTACCGCGTTTTTCGCGTTTGGCGTGAAAACGGGAATAATATCCGTCGTCGGCGTTTTCATAAGGGGCTTCCTGATCGACGAAGTAGTGGAAAGCTTCGGAAGCTGCAAGTTTTTTACGATCATCACGGAAAAGCCGGACGAGATCAAGCATTTCATTCTCAACGATCTGTCGCGCGGCGCAACGATCGTGCAGGCCAAGGGAGCTTACACGGACAGCGACAAGGCGATGCTTTATACGGTCTGCCGCCGCTTCGAGGCGCTGAGGCTCCGCAAAAAAATACATACGATAGACCCCGACGCGTTTATCATAATCACGACGAGCAGCGAGATACTCGGGAGCGGCTTCAGCAGGTTTCAATAGGACGTTTGCCGCGCTTCTGCGCGCATATCCGCACGTGTCGGCGGACGGCGGATCGTCAATAGGACGAAAGCAGGCTGCGGTACGTCGCGGTCGTGTGATTGGAGATGAGCAGGAAGAGCTGAGCCTGCCCGAACAGGTTCGTCGCCGACTCCGCAAGCTTTCTCATTGGATAAAGATCGCTCCTGCTGTCGATCCCTTTTATGAACGTCATTATTTCCGAATCTGAGATATCCGAAAAGTCCATATCATCCGTGGAGAGGGAAAAAACGTAATCGACCAGATAAAGTACGAATTCGTACGTCGTCATGCCGTCCTCGGAGAGGCCCGGGCCGGTAAGCGAATGGCGGTCGTTATAATATCCGCTTACGGAGTCTGCGAGTCCGGTGAGGCCGGCTTTCGTTGTCTGCCAGAATCTGACCATCGACTGCGGCGCCGCCAGAGTGATCTCTTTTCCGGGCCTGTAGAAGCCCGATTCCGCGAAAGGCATTCCCGCCACCGGGTCGGCGGGATTGATGATGTTGAAGACGTTGTCCGCGTACGTCTGATTCCTGAGCCCTGTCCCGGACGGAATATGAAGGCAGTTCGGAACGGCGAAAGTATAGACGTAATTCAGCGCGGGATCCCGCATATCGTTATATGAAAGCGCGAGAAGGTCGGCAACGGCGGCGCCTCTCGAATATCCGGTAATAATGAGTATTGCGTTTTCGGATGATGCGATATGCTGTTTCGTTCCGGCGAAAATGCCGTCCGCGGCAAGCTTGAAGCATTCCGCGTATTCCGTCTCGTCCGAGTGCGAAGGAGCGTAGTCAATGTTGGAATACCATTCGCCTTTGTCAGTGTCGTTGACGGAGATTATGAAAACGTCGCGCTTTACGCCGCCGGCGTCCGCAGTCCCTTTTGCGAGAGTGTAGCCTGACGTATGCGAGCGGTCTTCGTTCGTCTTGTTATAGTTGTTCTGCTCGATGACGTTAAATCCGTACGAGCGGATACTTTCGGCAAATTCGTTTGCTCCGTCCGAGTCGGCAATGGCGAGCAGCTCGAGAGCAAATATCTTGCTGAAAACGAGATTGTTTTCCGGAAGGGAGAGGGTGATATTATTATTGTCCGGACCCGGCGTCGGTCCGGGCGTCTGTTCCGGAGTCGGCCCGGAAGTCGTTTTACCGGTCGGTTCGGGAGTGGCTCCGGAGGTGCCGGCCGGTTTTTGCGTCGGCTGCTGCGACGGTCCGCCGGTCGACGGCTCAGCCGGATTCGCGGAAGGTGTCGCCGAGGCGGTGCGGTCTGTCGGCTCTTCGGCAGGCGCTGATATGCCGGGGGATGAAGTCGCGGGTGCGGTCGCGGTCGATTCGCCGGGGACTGCCGTTTCATTTTGACCGTCGGTAACCGCCGGGTATCCGGTAGCAGCCGCCGGCGCTGTCTTGTCCGGATCCGTCCCGACCGGGACAGGCGAGGAAGCCGGAGCGTCAGTTGAAACAAAAGCAGAAGCGTAAGCTCCGGCGGGTGTCTGATCATCCGGTCCGGTTTCGCGCGGTCCGCATGCCGACAGCAAGGTCGCTGATGCAAGCGCGGCTGCGATCAAAATATACGCGGGACGCGCGGCGCGGGATTTTTCAGCGCGGTTGTCCGTATGTATCCTTGTGATTTTCGTTGTATGTTTCTTTGCAAGTTTCATTTCGTTCCCTCCAGGAAAAGCGGCGAACGGCGCGGCCGGTCCGAAGCGTTGCTTTGCTTTGCTGCGACAGAATAGTCCGTTCGCTGCAATAATTGTACCGGGAGGGAAAAGATGTGTCAATCATGTATGTTTGCAAATGAAATCCGGAGCGGTTTCAGACGCATTTCGTCAAAAACGCCGCTCGCGGCCGGATAATCGTTGCTGCACAGCGTCCGAACCGCCGGCGTCGCAACGGCGTCGCAGCCCCCGGAAACGCCTCCCGAACCGCCGTACCTGTTCCACGGGCCTCCGCCTGATTATTTGCCAGAACATCCGCCGGAACGGTCTTCTGCTAAAAAAAACGCTAAAAAAAACGGCTGAAGTGAAAAGTTAACGTCTACTCCAAAGACCCC
>CADBOE010000162.1 GCA_902796205.1 uncultured Ruminococcus sp.
CCTATTTTGTATTCTCTAAGACATAAAAAAAGAAGGCCTTATGCCTTTCTCGTCATCCTAGGAAAGAATATTTCTGTCAAACTCGGGTGGCGTTTCAAAGGCACTTACGGACCCGCGGCGCGCGCCTCCGTCCCGGGAGGGTGACATTTGCCCCGGAAAGTGTTATAATGCAGCATACCCGTGAGGAGACGGGAATAAGGCTGCCGAACGGAGCGGATTGCATTATGCAGAAGATAAAAACAGAGCCCGCGGAAAAGCGCTCCGGGGACGGAATATTTTTTGCTTATCTTTCAAGAATGAAATATATAAACCGCTGGGGGCTGATGAGGAATACCGTGACCGAGAACATCCAGGAGCACAGCCTCGAGGTCGCCGTGCTTGCGCACGCTCTCGCCATGATACACAACGACCTCGCGCCCGCGACGGGAGAACCGCTGCTCGAACCGGAAAAGGCGTGCCTGTACGCCGTTTTTCACGATTGCGACGAGATCATAACGGGAGATCTTCCGACTCCGATAAAATACGCGAATCCGCTCATCCGTGAGAATTATCACGATATCGAGGACAAATCGCGGGAAAAGCTGCTTTCCGGGGCTCCCGCCCGCTTCAGAGCGGAATACAGGAAGATCCTCTTTTTTGAAAAGGAGGATCCGGATTACAGAAAAATAGTCAAAGCGGCCGACCGCCTCTCGGCCTATATCAAATGCGTCGAGGAATGCAAGGCCGGAAACAGCGAATTCACGCGCGCGAGGGACAGCGTTCTGGCGTCCCTTAAAGAGATGAAGCTCCCGGAGCTTGATTATTTCATGGAAAATTACCTCCCGGCGTACTCGCTCACGCTCGACGAGCTCGAGGACGGAGCGGCAGGCGGCCGCGGGGTCTGAACAAAGAAAGACAGGAGATCGAAATGGGACTGTTTGACAAGATTTTCGGTACGTACAGCGAACGCGCCATAAAGCAGATAAAGCCGGTAGTCGCGCAGATAAACGCGCTCGAGCCCGATATGGAAAAGAAAACGGACGCCGAGCTTCGCGGGATGACGGATGCTTTCAAAGAGAGGATCAGGGCCGGCGAGGAGCTCGACGATATCCTTCCGGAAGCTTTCGCCGTCGTCAGGGAGGCGGCGAAGCGGGTGCTCGGACAGCGGCATTACGACGTGCAGCTGATAGGCGGCATAGTTCTTCACCAGGGAAGGATCGCGGAAATGAAGACGGGCGAAGGAAAGACGCTCGTTTCGCCGCTGCCGGCCTATCTGAACGCGCTTACCGGGAAAGGCGTCCACCTTGTCACCGTAAACGATTACCTCGCCAGACGCGACAGCGAATGGATGGGGAAAATATATAACTTCCTCGGACTCAGCGTCGGCTGCATCGTGCACGACCTGACCCCCGACCAGAGAAGAGCCGCGTACGCCTGCGACATTACTTACGCGACGAACAACGAGCTCGGCTTCGATTACCTCCGGGACAACATGGTCATCTACAAGCAGCAGCTCGTCCAGCGCGAGCTGAACTTCGCGATCGTCGACGAGGTTGACAGCATCCTTATCGACGAGGCGCGGACGCCGCTCATTATTTCCGGCGTCGGCAACAAATCGAGCGAGCTTTACGAAAAAGCGGACGATTTCGTGTCGGGTCTGAAGAGCCTCGTCATAAAGGAGACCGACAGCAAGGACCTCATGGAGGACGTCGCCGAGGATTATATAGTGGACGAAAAGGCACGCACGGCGACTCTGACCGCCTCCGGCGTGAAAAAGGCCGAAAAATATTTCTCGCTCGAAAATCTTTCCGATCCCGAAAACGCGGAGATATCTCATCACATAAATCAGGCCCTGAAGGCGCGCGGAATAATGAAGCGCGATATAGACTACGTCGTGAAGGACGACAGCATCATCATAGTGGACGAATTCACGGGCCGCCTGATGTTCGGACGGAGATACAACGAGGGGCTCCACCAGGCGATAGAAGCGAAGGAAAAGGTGAAGATACAGAAGGAGAGCATGACGCAGGCTACCATCACCTTCCAGAATTTCTTCCGCATGTATCACAAGCTTTCGGGCATGACGGGTACCGCCCAGACCGAGGAGGAGGAATTCAACGACATCTACGCGCTCGACGTTATCGTCATACCGACCAATAAACCCGTTATCAGGATCGATTATCCAGACAGCGTTTACAAGACGGTGAGCGGCAAATACAAAGCTTTGCTGCGGGACGTTCAGGAGGTCCACGAAAAGGGGCAGCCTATATTGATCGGTACGGTGTCGATAGAAAAATCGGAATATCTCAGCAAGCTTCTCGGAAGGAGCGGCATAAAGCACAGCGTACTGAACGCGAAAAATCACGAGCGCGAGGCCGAGATCATTGCGCAGGCGGGAAAATTCGGGAACGTCACGATCGCGACGAATATGGCGGGCCGCGGTACCGATATCGTCCTCGGCGGCAACAGCGAGTATATGGCGAAGCAGGATCTCCGCCGCGAGGGATATACCGAGGAGCAGATCGCCCAGGCGGACAGCTATGCGGACACAGACGACCAGAACGTGCTCGAGCTGAGAAAGCATTACAGAGAGCTCGTGTCGGAGCATGACGTTGATACGAAGGCGGACAGGGAAAAGGTCGTTGCCGCCGGCGGATTGTTCATAATGGGCACGGAGAGACACGAATCGCGGCGTATCGACAACCAGCTGCGCGGGCGTGCCGGACGTCAGGGAGATCCCGGTATGTCGCGCTTTTACATTGCCCTCGAGGACGACCTGATGCGCCTGTTCGGCTCCGAACGAATGATGGGAATGATAGACGCGCTCGGCGTGGACGAGGATTACGCCATAGAGCACAAGCTTTTGTCGAACGCTATCGAGACGGCCCAGAAGCGCGTGGAGGGCAGGAATTTCGATTCGCGCAAGAACGTTCTCCAGTATGACGACGTAATGAATCAGCAGCGCGAGATCATCTACGCCGAAAGAAGGCGCGTGCTGGACGGCGAGAATCTCAAGGAAAGCTTCCAGGGCATGATCCGCAGCAGGATAACCGACACCGTGGCGCTTTACTGCAACAAGGACGTCGAACCGGAGTACTGGAATCTCGATTCCGTCGAATCCGATCTGGTCGGCATCGTGTCGCCGTCGATAGTCGAAAAATACAGGGCGGCGGGCAGACACGTAAAGCCCGACGAGATGGCGGAGGAGCTCATTAAAGATTCCCTCGGGAGATACGACGCGAAAGAGAGCGAGCTCGGCTCCGAGATCATGCGCGAAGCGGAGAGAGTGATACTTCTTCGCAGCGTTGACGAGAACTGGATGACGCATATCGACGCGGTAGATCAGATGAAATACGGCGTGGGACTGCTCGCGTACGGTCAGAAGAATCCTGTCGTCGAATACAAATTCCAGGCGTTCCAGATGTTCGAGGATATGAACAAGACGATCCAGGACGAGGCCGTGAGGCGGATGTTCAGCATTCAGCTCAGGCCGGACGTCAAGCTGGAGCGGAAGAGCGTTGCCGGCCCCGGAAGAGCCGGATTTGAAGGAAGCGCTCAAAAAGAGAGGGCCGCGAAGAGCATAGCCGCCGCGCAGAAAGCTTCTTCCGGCAGAAGCGCCGGAGGAAACGATCAGAGACCCGCGGGCAATCCGGGCAAGCCGGTCACGTTCGTCCGCACCACCGCAAAGGTCGGGCGGAACGATCCCTGCCCCTGCGGAAGCGGAAAGAAGTATAAGGACTGCTGCGGAGCGGACGAGTAAAACAGCCTGATTTCGGGGAGGAAAACGGCTTCGGATGAGTACACTTAAGGAAGAAACAGCTCAATTCAGACCGGTCGATCTTACCGCGCTCGGAAACGAGAGCTCGGTAACAGACGCCATGCGTATGTCCTGCAGCCTGTACAACGCCGCGCTCAGGGACATTTCGGCCGGCAGCCTGTCTTCCGCGAAAAGCAATCTCCGGAAGGCGACGGCGCTGTGTCCCGAATTTAACTATGCGATGATCCTCTACGGGATATGCACGTTTTTCACGGGCGACCGCACCGGCGCCATGCGCATTTTCAATTCGGTCAAGTCTCCCCGCGAGAGGTCGAAGGCAATGCGGATCTACGACAGGCTCGTCGACGACGAGCTGTCAGTGTCCGCCGCCGATGTTTCAGGCGCGAGGCTCAGAAGATCGCTCGAAACGCCGGACGATATCGATACCGTTTATACGAAGAAGCGCGTGGATGAGCTCGCCTCCGCCACGCAGGTGAAGCCTGCGAAGATCTCGTTCGACACGGAAGCGGGAAGCCCGCCGGCAGACAACGTCGTGAGGATAACGACCGCCGGCTGGGGGAAAAAGAGCGGCGGCCGGGAGGACGACGGAGAAGTGCGCAGGAAGAAGGCCGTCGTCACGCTTCACCGTATTCCGGAGCTCGAGGAAGAGGAAGAAGCGGCCCGGGCGGGCAGGCGTGTGCCGCTGATCGTTATTATCCTGCTTGCGCTTGCTTTGCTGATCACTTCGGTCGGCTGGATCGTTTCGGCGGCCCGGAACCGCGATCTCAGGAAGAGGCTTTCCGCGCCCGAGCCCGTCCCGGCGGCGTATTCGCAATCGGCCTTTCCGGGATGATGCGCGAGCAGTCCGCGGGCGGCACGAGAGCGATACCGTGCGAGCAGTCGGTGAGCGGGATGAGAGCGATACCGTGCGAGCAGTCAGAGAGCGGGATGATATCGCCCCCGCGCGCGGCGCTACTGAACCGGGGCATCCCCCGACGGTACGGCCATGATGCGGAACGGCGGAATTTTTTTTGAAAGACCGGTCCGGTGCGTTCGGTTCCACAGTGATTTTCACGGTGATTTCCGAACGCGGCCGGCGATTTTTTTGTTGCGAACCGGGGGGTCCGGGTGGTATAATCAGGGTGAAAAAAGCAATTGGAGGTTATTTGTCATATGAGTCCCGACAGAGCGCCGTTTTCAGATCTTTCCCACCAGGTTGGCCCCATCGGCCTTATCGTTATGGAGAGCTGCCGCGATATCGGCAGACAGGTCGATCAGTATCTTATGCAGTTTCACGAGGAACAGAACGGATCCAATCCGGGTTCCTTCATAATCAGGAACCGCTGCCCGCGTTTCAGCAACGGCGAAGCGAAAGGAATCATCGACGAGTCGGTGCGCGGCCGCGACATCTACATTCTCGTCGACGTCGGGAATTACAGCCTTACTTATAATTTCATGGGGCTGGAGAATCATATGTCTCCGGACGATCATTATGCCGACCTCAAGCGCATCATTTCCGCTATCGGAGGAAAAGCGAAGCGTATCAACGTTATCATGCCTTTCCTTTACGGAGGAAGACAGCATAAGCGGGCCGCCAGAGAGTCGCTTGACTGCGCCAGCGCGATGATAGAGCTTCAGAATCTCGGAGTTACGAATATAATCACGTTTGACGCGCACGATTCGAGAGTTTCGAACGCGATCCCGCTGACCGGGTTCGAGGACGTTCATCCGTACTATCAGCTCATGAAATCCATTCTCAGGAATGTTCCGGATATCCAGGTCGACAAGGAGCATATGATGATGATCAGCCCCGACGAGGGCGGCATTCACCGTAATCTGTATTATTCGTCTCTGTTCGGCCTCGATCTCGGCATTTTCGTGAAGCGGCGTGACTTCAGCCGCATCGTCAACGGCAGAAATCCGATCGTCGCCCACGAGTTTATCGGTTCGTCCGTGAAAGACAAGGACGTGCTCATTATAGACGATATGCTTTCTTCTGGAGATTCCATCCTCGATATTGCCAAAGAGTTGAAGAGGCGCAAGGCGAGAAGGGTCTTCGCCGCCGTCACTTTTGCATTGTTCACCGACGGTATAAAAGAGTTCGAGAAGTATTACAAGAAGGGCCTGATCGACAAGATCTTCGCGACGAATCTCACTTACCGCCGCCCTGAACTGGCTGACAAGCCGTGGTTCGTCGAGGTCAGCATGTCGAAATATATCGCCAAGCTCGTTGACGCCCTTAATTATGACGAGTCAATCAGCGCTCTGCTGAATCCGGCGCAGCGCATAATGAATCTGCTTGAGCGCCACAACAGGGGAGAGGAGATCTGACGGGACGGCCGTCTCCGGACGGATCGGTCCTGCTTCCGGCATCGGAGCTGTTTCACGCCGCGGCGGTTGTCTGCCGCGGCGTTTTTTGTCGCAAAGTTTTTTGTATCGGCGTTTTTTCTGTGGGTTTATCGGATGTCAGTTGCCGGGTTTAACGACTTTTGCGGCGTCCTCGAATCTGAGGTGCATGTGGTGGAAGAGAGGTCCTTCGTAATCGGAAAATTTTGAGTACATCGGCCAGGTCCCGTATCTTGCGAAACATTTTTCGCCGAGAATCTCCGGGCCGAGCTCGTCGACGAAAGCATTCAGTGTGATCTTTTCGCCGCTGCCAGTGTCAACGTAGCTCATTCCCTCGTCCGAAGCTGCTTCGGGGCCGTTCATGGCGGCGATCACCGAAGAGAACCATCAGGTGGGTGCAACGGGGGACGGACCCGGGTTTTCGGAGTGTCCTCAACCGTGGGTGCAACGGGGGACAGACCCGGGTTTTCGGAGTGTCCCTCAGGTGGGTGCAACGGGGGACAGACCCCGGTTTCTTTCAAACGGCAGATGGTTTATTTACGCGGTTGCTGCCAGACGTTGCCTGAATTACGTTTTAAAAAATGAATAAACTGATAAAAAAGAGGCATCTCCCGAGGGAAATGCCCATAAAATTGTATAAAAACGAAAGAAAAGTCAGATCGCAAAAGCCGAAAGAGTTGAAGAATCCAGCCTGTCAAAACGACTGAAGAAAGGAATCAGCTTTTTGGCTATTACGAGATTGCCGCCGACCACGTCCGATTCGATATTCAGCGGAAGCAGAGGATCGTGCAGCGAAAGCCTCAAAAGGAACCAG
>CADBOE010000163.1 GCA_902796205.1 uncultured Ruminococcus sp.
CAGGGCCGAAACGGTGGTCTGTCCCCCGTTGCACCCCCGGCGGGGACAGGGCCGAAACGGTGGTCTGTCCCCCGTTTCCGTTTGGTAGGCAGCCGGTAATCAGACCGACTCCCGCATGACGCCGATATGCCGGGAAATAACGGGAAATTTTTTTGAGGAATCGGAAAATATCAGGAAATAAACCTGAAAAATCCTTACGGGAGGACGATTCCTGGCGTTACGCGCCCCGGGTGCGACAGGACCGAAACCCGGGTCTGTCCCCCGTTGCACCCCCGTTGCACGGCCTCCGCTTCGGCGTGGATAAAACAGCGCTTGACTTAATCGGAGAATAAATGTAAAGTTCAGAATACGAGGAGCTGATTGCCATGTCGAACGGGACGAAAACAAATATTTTGAATGCAGGCGGCGAAAAGCTGAATTACAAAAGAACGGTGCTCGTTGGATTTGCGTTTTTCCTGATATGCCTGTTCTGGCAGGTGTACGACACGACCGTTCCGCTGATACTTACGAACAAATTCGGAATGTCGCAAACGTGGTCGGGCGCCATTATGGCCCTGGACAACATTCTGGCGTTGTTCCTGCTGCCGGTGTTCGGCGCGCTCAGCGACAGAACGAAAACTAAAGCGGGCAAAAGGACGCCGTTCATAATGATCGGAACGGTGCTGGCCGCCGTACTGTTCATAGGATTGTCCGTTGCCGACTACCGCCAGCTCACGAAGCTCGAAAGCGTGACGCCCGACAAATACGAATCGTCGCTGGCTGTCATCTATGAGGCCGATCCGGTCATTACCGTCCCGGAGGAGGCGACGGACGGAAAGAATTTCCTCCAGGCTGTCGGGGCGGTTTTTTCCGAGAAAGAGCAGAAACGCCTTCAGGAGATCTTCCCGGATGAAAACGATTTTCTCGCAATAGAAATGTACGAGCGGGACGAGAGCGGCGCCGCCACGGGGAAGGCGACCGACGAATACATAAAATACGTTGTTCCCGCCCGAAATGCGTACGCGTGGCAGAAAACGGCCGAATCGCCGGCGACGCTTGTGTTCTTCGTCTTACTGCTGCTCGGCGTGCTGGTGTCAATGGGCATCTTCCGTTCCCCGGCGGTCGCTCTCATGCCGGACGTCACGCCCAAACCGCTGCGGTCGAAGGCAAACGCGGTCATCAATCTGATGGGATCGTTCGGCGGGATCGCCGTTCTCGTATTCGGAATGCTGTTCAAAACGGGCAATATCGAAAACGCGCTGATGAATTATATTCCGTTTTTCAGCATCGTCAGCGGCATAATGATACTGGCCCTTGTGATTTTCAGGATCACCGTGAAAGAGCCGCAATGGGCGCTCGAAGCGGCTGCCGCCGACACAGACGACGCCGGCAACCTGGGGAAAGCCGACACGGCCGGCAGCGCCGCTGACGCCGGCGACGCGGACAAGTCCGCCGCTTCCTCCGGAAAACTCACGCCGGCCGAGCGCAGATCCCTCATTTTCCTTCTCGCCTCGGTGGCGCTCTGGTTCATGGGCTACAACGCCGTCACCAGCAAATATTCCGTCTACGCCAGCAGCGTTCTGAACATGGATTACAACATGACTCTCGTCATCGCGCAGGGCGCGGCGATCGTTTCATATATCCCGATAGGCATGATCTCCACGAGGCTCGGCAGGAAAAAGACCATATTGATCGGCGTCGCGATGCTGTTTGCGACCTTCTTCGGAGCAGCGTTCCTGCGCGCCGGCAGCCCGGTGTGGTTCATGAACATTCTCTTCGCGATGGCCGGCGTTGCCTGGGCGACCATAAACGTGAATTCATACCCGATGGTCGTCGAGATGGCGGGCGGCAGGAACGTCGGAAAATATACGGGCTACTATTACACGGCGAGCATGGCCGCGCAGGTCGTGACGCCGGTGCTGAGCGGAATTTTCCTCGATATCAGGTTCACCACGCTGTTCCCGTACGCCGCGTTCTTCTCGGCCGTCGCGTTCGTCACGATGATATTTGTGAAACACGGCGACTCGAAACCGGCGGCCAGGGACAGGCTCGACTATCTCGCGGGAGCGGAGGACTGACGGAGATGGAGGGGATCGCGATATGACGGGCGTCGAGATAGCGCTGACTGCGGCCGCGGTTGTTGCCGGCGTTCTGCTTCTGCTTTGCGCGATTGCGCTTTTCATGATATTTCCCGCGCTCCGCCGTCATCCGGACAGGAAGCTGTTCCGCGGAAAATGCATTGCCCACCGCGGGCTTCACGGCGTCAATGCCGGCGCGGACGGAGGTCCGGTACCGGAAAATTCGCTGAAGGCGTTCGAGCTGGCCGCGGCAGGCGGCTTCCCGATCGAGACCGACGTTCATCTGACGGCGGACGGAAAGGCCGTCGTTTTCCACGACGACGATCTCGAAAGAATGTGCGGTGTCCGCGGGCGGCCCGAGGATCATACGCTTGAAGAACTCAGATCCATGCGGCTCGGCGGGACGGACGAAACCGTGCCTTCGCTCGAAGAGGTTCTGGCGGCCGTCGGCGGGAGGGTGCCGCTTCTCATCGAATTCAAATGCCTCGATCTGAAGACCTGCGACGCCCTTTGCGAGAGCGCGTCGAAGCTCCTTGACGCTTACGGCGGACCGTATGCCATACAGTCGTTTTTCCCGTTCGTTCCGAGATGGTACAAAAAGAACAGACCGGCCGTCATGCGCGGTCAGCTCTCGTCCGGATTCTACCGTGAGAGCTTTATAAGAAAGCTGGCTGGGGCGATGATGTATGATTTTCTCGCGAGGCCCGATTTCGTCGCCTACGACTGCGCGAACTGCGGGAACGTTTTTTTCAGGCTGTGCGGGAAGCTCGGCGCGATGAAGCTCGGCTGGACGTTCCGGGACAGCGGGACTTTTAAGAGCAGAAAGAAATATTTTGACGGGTATATTTTTGAAGGAAAGGAAACTGTACAATGAAAGATTATAAGGGACAATGGGATCTCGGCATACTTTACGACGGCTTCGGAGACGAAAAGCTGACCGCCGACGTCAACGCGCTCGCCGACGGCATACGGGAGCTCGGATTGCTCGCCGGATCGCTCGAAGGCATGCCGGGAAAGGACCTGCTCCACCGTTATACGGATATCGGCGAACGGGTGACGGAGCTCTCGACAAAGCTGTTCGGTTACGCGAATCTCGTTTATTCGACGAATACGTCGGATACGGAAGCCGCCGCTCTGATGGGACATCTGCAGGCGATGCTTTCCGAGACGGCAGCCCCGAATACCGCGATCAGGCACGCCGTCAGCAGGATCGGAAACGTCGACGAGCTGCTTGAAAACGACCCGTTGCTCAGGGAATACGCGTTTTCCATCCGGCAGATTGTCGACGACAGCAGATATCTGCTGAGCGACAGGGAGGAAAAGGTCTTTTCGGTGATGTCTATATCCGGCGCCTCCGCGTGGTCGGACCTGCACAGCACGCTGCTCAGCAGCGTCACGGTTGACTACAGGGGAGAGCAGATACCGTTGTCGGCCGCGAGAAATCTTGCCTACGACGGAGATCCCGCGGTGCGCAAGGAAGCTTACGAGGCCGAGCTCGGCTGTTATCCGAAAGTCGATCAGGCGGGCGCTTTCGCCCTCAACAGTATAAAGCTCCAGGTGCTGAACGAATGCAGGCTCCGCGGGTTCGCTTCACCTCTCGAGCAGGCTCTCTACCGTTCGAGGATGAGCAGGGCCACGCTCGACGCGCTGATCGGCGCGATGAACGAGTACATGCCGAAGTTCAGGGAATATCTGAAGGCGAAGGGCAGGGCGCTGGGACACGAAAACGGGCTTCCGTGGTACGACATGTTCGCTCCGATGGGATCGCTCGACAGAAAATATTCCGTAGACGAAGCGAAGGAATATCTGCTCGGCATATTCGGAGAATTTGACGGCGAGCTCCACGATATGGTGAAGAGAGCGTTCGAAGAGAACTGGATCGATTTCTTCCCGCGCAGGGGCAAGGTCGGAGGAGCGTTCGACGCGCCGGTCCCGAGCGCGAAGCAGAGCAGGATACTTACGAATTACGACGGCGCGTTCGGCGATATAGTTACCCTCGCGCACGAGCTGGGACACGCTTTCCACGATCAGCAGGTGTTCGGCCATTCTATCCTGCAGCAGGGCTATACGATGCCGGTTGCGGAAACGGCGTCGACGTTTAACGAGGTTCTCGTCGTGAGCACCGCCATCGGGCGCGCGAAGACGAAGGAGGAAAAACTGGCTCTCATCGAAAGCCAGCTTCAGGACGCGTGCCAGATAATAACGGATATTTATTCGCGCTATCTGTTCGAGACCGCCGTGTTCGAAAACAGGGACAACGAATTCATGTATCCCGACAGGCTCTGCGGGCTGATGCACAAGGCGCAGCTCGATTCATACGGCGACGGCATCACCGAAGATACGCTTCATCCGTATATGTGGCTCTGCAAGGGGCATTATTACAGCGGCGGGCTGAGCTTCTACAACTTCCCGTACGCGTTCGGCGGCCTGTTCGCGAGGGGACTGTATGCGATTTATCAAAAGCAGGGGCAGGCGTTCGTGCCTCTCTACAAATCGCTTCTGCGCGCCACGAGCACGAGCAGCGTCGAGGATACGGCGAAGATGGCGGGCATCGATCTGACGGACAGGGCGTTCTGGCGCGAGGGACTTCAGTCGCTGGCGGACGAGATAGACGAGTTCATTTCTCTCGTGAACTGACGTCGCTGCCGTCGCTCACGTTGCTGCTCACGCCGCCGGCGTCGCGCGGCTCCACGGTCAGCGTGCGGAAGCCTGAATACGTGACCATTCCCGGCCTTCCGCCGGGAATTTTTTTTACGTTTTTGACGGGCGTATAATCGACGTCGACTTTTGATCCGGCGCGCTGTGAGCTGTAAAACGCGGCCAGAGCGGCGGCCGTTTCGAGGTCGGAGTCTTCCGCCGCGCAGCCGGCCTCCCGGAGCTTCAGCACCACGTGCGAGCCGGGGGCGTTCTTGACGTGGAACCACATGTCGTCCGGGGCGGAGTCGCGCAGGGTAAGTTTTTCGTTCTGCCGGGAATTGCGGCCGATAAATATCCGCTTTCCGGAGGCGGTCAGCCTGACGATCGGCCGGGTGAGTCCGGATTCGGCACCGGAGCCCCGACCCGCGCCGTCCGCGACCGCGCCGTTGTTTCCCGGGCCGCCCGGCCGCCCGGAACCGTTTTTGCCGTTCTTCGCGCCTGATTTCGCTTTTGCTGCGTTGGCACGGGCGCGCAGACTTTTTTTTGAGGCCGGTTTTCCGCCCATGTATGCCGACTGGGGCTGGGTCTGAGCAGCCTGGCCGCGACCTGAGTTTCGCTGTCTGCCCGGGCCGTCGTCGTCCGGATCTCCGGCTGAAGCGAAGACGAATTCGGACCGGAGCTCGGCTTTTATGTCCTCGATCTCTTCGACGGTCGAGGAATTGTTCAGCATCGCAAGAACGTTTTCGAGATAATCGAGCTCGCCCTGCAGTCTGCCCGCAAGCTTTCCTACCGTCTCCACCGCCGCCCTGTGCTTCCTGTACCGCCGGAAATAAATCTGTGCGTTTGCCGCGACGGAGCGCGAGGGATCGAGTGCGACCGTTATCTCCGGGCTGCCCGGCGAATAATAATCGGTCAGAACGGCTTCTCCGGCGAATTCCGGAAGACCGTACAGCTGCGAAGTCAGAAGCTCTCCTATCTCCTTCTCGCGTCCGTAACCGGCGCTTTCTTCAAGCTCCCTGCGATATTCGGTCAGCTTTTTGGATATTTTGGCGATATTTGCCGATATTTCCCGCGCCGCTGCCGCTTTCTCGCGTTCGAACCGCGCCGAAACGGCTTTGGCCTCGAAGAAGCAGTCGGCTGCAAGATTGACCGTGTTGAAAATTCTGTCGGCGCCGTATGCGTCGCGGCAGACGCGAAGACAATGAAAATCCTTGCCGCCGCGGGTGATGGCCGGAGCGTATTCGCCGGCAATGATCTCCCGCACGGTTTTCATCGTTTCCGCTGCGACAGCCGCCGTTTCCGCGTCTCCGGGAGCGGCCGGGGGTGTGTCCGGCGCAAGTCCCGCGCCGAGGCATACGGCGTCGCAAAGCATCGGGCTGAAGCCTGCCGCGAGGGACAGAAGACATTTCGAGACGGTTGCCGATCCGGCGTTTCTGATACAGTCGCGCACCTTCTCCTCCGTCAGCTCCGGAGGGGTCAGCTTATCCTGGGCGGGAGGCGGCGTGTAAGGCCTCGCCGGCATGATCTCGCGGTATCTGTTTACCGAGCTGTCGGCGTGCCTCACGGCGTCGTGAATGATCCCCGCGGAATTCACGAGGATAATATTGCTCTGACGGTTCATGATTTCGAGGATAAGCTTTTTTACGACGTTGTCGCCCATCTCGCTTCTCGTTTCGAATTCGATGAAGGCAACGCGGTCGAAGCCCTGCTGGGTTATCGACGTTATCCTCGCGCCCGTGAGATATTTGCGCAGAACCATGCAGAACGGCGGAGGAGACGACGGGTTTTCTTTTTTTCCGCGCGTGAGATGGATGCGTGCCGACGCGGGATCCGCGCTGAGCAGCAGTCTGTAATGCTCTCCGGAGGCGTGGATCAGCAGGACGATCGCCGCGGGCTCCGGCTGAAAGATTTTTTCAACCCGTCCGCCTGACAGAAGACCGTTCAGCTCGTCGATTATTGCGTGTAGAAAAATGCCGTCGAATGCCATGTTTATTCAAAATCCACCCGGTAAAGGCGGGCGCCGTCGTAATTGAAATTAACGTAATAAACGCCGTCCGACCAGAACGCCGATTCGGATTCCATTTGCGTCGGAAGCGTGACCGTCGTTATTTCGTCTCCGTTCCAGTCGAAGATCTGCAGAATGTTGTCCGAGCTGCCGCTCATCGGGAAAAAAATGTATTCTTCGTCCGAGCCCATGCCCTGGGCGGTATAGCCGTCCGGCTTCGACCTTTCGGCGGAGCGGACGTATTTCAGACCGGAATCGAGAAAATGAAGCGACTTTCCGCCCTGGCTGATGGCGAACGAATTTCTGCCGGGACTGTACGTTATTGCTCCTGCTCCGCGTTCGATGGCGATGCTCTGCTCCGTCACCGACAGCGTTTCGGGATCGACCGCGGTCAATATTTTTCCTTCGCTCGACCCGTGGGCAACGTAGAGGAGCTTTTTCCCGGAGTCGTACGTCATATCGTTTCCGTGAAAAACGTATATCGGCTCGCTTTTGTTTATATATTTTCCGGTTTTCAGGTCGTATTTTACGATGATGCCGTTTCCGTCCTCGGGGAGGCGGAGAATAAAATAGACGTTGCTGCCGTCGCACGCGGCCCCTTGAGCGACGCGGTATTCTCCGACCGGCTCGCACGCGATCACTTCGGTAAGGCGCGCCTTTATTCCGACGGCTTCGCCGCTGCCGATCAGTTCTTTAAGCTGTTTTCCTGGTTTTGCCGTGCCGGACGAACAGCCGGCGGCCGAAACGGTCAACGCGGCGGCCATCGCGAGAGCGACCGCTTTTGCTGTTATTCCTGCTTTTTTTCTGATGATATCCATTTGCGCCCCGCCATTGTCTTTTGTTTCAGTTATTCCGTAATGCGTAATGCATAGTGCGGCGGCTATTTTAACATAGAACGGCGGCAATGTAAACCGATCCCGCGAGCCTCACGCTGGCCGCGGAAGCTCGGAAACCCCGGTTTCCGCCCGAGTTTGACAGAAATATTCTTTCCTAGGATGACGAGAAAGGCATAAGGCCTTCTTTTTTTATGTCTTAGAGAATACAAAATAGG
>CADBOE010000164.1 GCA_902796205.1 uncultured Ruminococcus sp.
ATTTCCGGTTTGCGAACCCAAATCTGAATTTAGTCTAAGAATTCCTTGCTCCTCCGGCAGAACCGGAATTCACTCTGAAAATTCGCGTTTATTTTTTCGCGTTTATTTTTTCCGCGAGTTTTTTTTCGCGTATTTTTTCCGCGTTTATTTTTTCCGCCGCAAATTTTTTCCGGGCGCATTTTCCGCGAATTGCAAGTCACAATGACGCACGCTTCTGACAGAATAAAAGCGAGTGGTGATCGCTCAAATGCCGTGGCATTTTCGAGCTTTCTTCCGGGGTAATCATTCATCCGATGCGTAATGCGTTTTTGTCTGCCCGACGCACATCCGGTACGTATTCGGCGCATATTATCCATGACGTGCTCCCCTGATATGCAGCGCAGTGCGTCTGGCGACTGACGACTGACGTCTGATTGCGGCGTGTGCACCGGAGTGCGGTATATAATTGGCAGCCGTCGTCTCGACAGGTGATTTTTCGACGTTTTTTCGGCGCTGTTATCGACAATTATATTGACACTTCCACGGACAGCCGGCCGGGCTCCCCTCACGTAACGTTCACAAAAATGCCGAGCGGCACATCAGGTCGCGGGAATCGCGCGACGGACCGCGCGAACAGCCGGTGCGGAAATGAGCGGGCGTTATTTCAGGAATCCATCGATTATTTTGCTTTCAGCCTCCTGCTCGGTGAGGCCGAGAGTCATCAGCTTGTCCAGCTGCTCGCCTGCGATCTTGCCTATCGCTGCCTCGTGAATAAGCTCGGCGTCAACGGAATTCGCCGTTATCTGCGGGAGCGAGCTGACCACCGCGTTGTCCATGACGATCGCGTCGCATTCGCTGTGACCGTGACAACGCGCGTTGCCCCTGAGATCTGCCGTAAAACGCTGGCGGGAGTTGTCTTTGGCAACCGAGCGCGACACGACGTTGGTGGAGCAGCCGTCTCCGTTCATTTCAACGACAAAATCCGTAGTCGCGAACTGGACGCCGTGCGTCATTATCTTTTCGTTGATAACGAGCTGAGCGCCCTCGCCGAGCTCGGCCTTCGTCACGCGGGCGGTGGAATCGATGCCTTTTATCTGCGTCGTTTCCATCTCCATGTAACTGTTCTTTTCCATGTTGACAACGGTCGTCGGATTCATGACGTTCGTGCCCTCGCCGCTGCCCTCGCCGTAATGCCGCTCGACATACCTGACGTGAGCGTTTTTTCCGACGTGGAACGTGTGAACGCCGTCGTGGCGGGACTCGTGGCAGCCCGTATTATGAATGCCGCAGCCGGCGATTATTTCGACCGTTGCCGCCTCGCCGATATAAAAATCGTTGTAAACGACCTCCTGATGGCCGGAATTCGATATCACGACGGGGATGTAAACCTTCTCGCCCGTTGTTCCCGGCTGGATAATGATATCGATGCCCGGTTTATCCTTTTTCGTGACGATCTCGACCGATTTCGTCGCCGCTCTGCCGATCGAGATGCCGTTGGCCCTGATGTTGAACGCTCCGTCCGGTCTTCCGGTTATTCCGGCAATGTTGTCCAGCAGATTCATTTCATCGCTGCCGATGGATGCAAAATCAATTTTTATTTCGTCTGACAGGTTTGCTGTTACGGCCGGTGCTGCAGCCGGCGTTTTCTCGCGTGCTGTATCTGTTGTGATCTCCGGTGTCATATCTGACTCCTCCTCTTTCGCTCGGTCTGTGAGCTGTTTAACGTTGCCGCGGCGTGCGGCGTCTGCGTCGGCAGTGGCGTGCAGTTTGCGGCGTCGGCGTCGGCAGTGGCGTGCAGTTTGCGGCGTCGGCGTGCAGCTACGTGCCGGTTTCTGCGTGCGGCGTGCGGCGTCGGCGTGCCGGTCAGGTATTTATGCTGTCAAGCCGCGGGCAAGAGCGGTCATACATCAGCCCCGGCAATATTTCGTCCTTCGTTCCTTCCTTTTCGACCGTTCCCCCGCTGATGACAACGATCCTGTCGGCAATCTCGAGTATCCTCTCCTGGTGTGAAATGATCATTATCGCGCCGTGAGTGCGCGAGCGCATCTGCTCAAAAACCTTTATCAGGCTGTTGAAGCTCCACAGATCAATGCCGGCCTCCGGTTCGTCGAACAGCGCAAAATCGGTGCCGCGGGCAATGACCGAAGCGATTTCGATTCGTTTAAGTTCGCCTCCGGAAAGACTTGAGTTTACTTCGCGGTCAATATAATCTCTCGCACACAAGCCGACCGACGACAGATAGTCGCACGCTTCCGATACGGTCAGTTCCCTGCCCGACGCTATGGTGATGATGTCCTTCACGGTAAGGCCCTTGAAACGGACAGGCTGCTGGAACGCGTAACTGATGCCGGCTTTGGCTCTTTCCGTTATGCTGAGGCCGGTCACGTCACGTCCTTTCCAGATTATTCTTCCGGCGGTCGGTCTGTATAATCCGGCGATCACCTTGGCGAGCGAGGATTTTCCGCCGCCGTTGGGACCGGTCACGACCGTAAAGCCTTCGCCGATTTCCAGATTTATATCCTTCAATATGTCCTTTCTCCCCTTTTCGGTGTCGGCAGAGAAGGCAATTTTTTCAAGTTTAAGCATAATTATCACCTTGAGCTGAAAATGCTTGTGCAGGCGCGGAAATTACATTTCAGGAATGCCTGCTGTCGGTAATTATATCATATACGCAGCCGCGTCGGCAACGGGGGACAGACCCGGTTTTCACCCTGTTTCAGAGCCTGTTTCCGGGGATGGTGCAACCGGGGACAGAGCCCGGTTTTGTCTCCTGCTTCAGATCATACCCTCAGGCGTATTCATGCAGTCATACAGTATGGAGCGAATAACAGGCATTTAATACAGTCTTACGAAAAAGGTCGATTTTCGTCGAGAATCTCCGGGACATGCCGGAAAATATTCCTGTAATTGTGGATAATAATGCGATAATACATAAAAATTGTGGATAACTCTCCGAAATATGTCGATTTAATTCCGCAATGCTTCTTCCGGCTGCATCCCGCAGACAGGCCCGCAACCGGGGACAGACCCCGGTTCAGACGGTTTGAGACCCCGGTTTGACAGCGGAGCTCATTCAATAGTAGAATCGGGATCGGGAAAGAAAGGCCCGCTATGCCGATGAAAAAAATGCCGCTCAGCAAATATACGATTGATAATATTGCCTGCGATCTTTCAAAATTGACCGTGCTGGAGAGCGTTGACTCCACCAACCGGTATGCTATCGACGCCGCCGAAAGAGGCGCGCCCGACGGAAGCGTTATCCTCGCATGGTCGCAGAACCGCGGAAGAGGCAGGCTGGGCAGATCGTTCTATTCGCCGGACAGAGCCGGTATCTACCTGTCTTACGTTGTCAGGAATCCGTACATCCTTGCGGGAAATGCCGGAAATGCCGGAAATGCCGGAACGCTTCCCGCGCTCCTCACGGCCGGAGGCGGAGTCGCCGCTTCAGACGCGATCGAACAGGCATTCGGCATACGCACAGATCTGAAATGGGTCAACGACGTGATGCTGAACGGCAAAAAAGCCGGCGGCATACTCGTTGAAGGCCGTTTTTCAGGAAAAGAAATAAAATACGCGGTGATCGGGATCGGCATCAACGTCCTCCCTCCCGAAGGCGGTTTTCCGCCTGAAATCGCAGATACAGCCACCGCCCTTCTGCCCGGCGCCGATAGCGCCGACAGCATTGACGCCCGTGAAATTCTTGCCGTAAAATTGGTAAACAGATTGACGGAGCTGAAGCGTTCGCTTGCGGAAAATCAGAGCGGCGCAAAAATGAAGCTGCTTGACGCGTATAAAAAAAGAACCGGATGGCTGATCGGAAAAAAAGTTCTGATCATTCCCGCCGGAGCCGCGCATCCCGAGCTGCGGGAAAGGCCCGCGGTCATCAGAGGCATCGACGACGGCTTCTCCCTCGCCGTAACGTTAACGGACACCGGTGAAAGCATGCTCCTGACCGGCGGAGAAATATCTTTGAAAATCGAACGCGAATGAAGCCCCCTATTTGATTTCGGCCGTCTCGCCGGAACGGCCTTCACACAGCACGACGCCCGCCTTCCGGGCTTTTTTGAGAGCCTTCAGAAAACGTGAATATTTCCCGCCTTTGACTTCACCGAGCCGGATCCCGAGAGAGTCGGCGAACTCCTTCGCCTTCGTTTCGCAACCGTTTTGAAATTCAATTTCAAGCTCGCGGTCGACGTTTCCGAGATAATAATTGAGGTCAAGATCTATTTCCATCCCGCCGGCTGTAAACACGCGCCGGACGGTCATCAGCGAACCGAGCAGTTTCACCCGCGTGCCGCGGAATTCCATATGGCAAGGCATGGCGTCAATCGCAAAAAAGGATTCGCGGCTGTCGTTGCTCCCGCCTTTGCTGTGCCTTTTGATCTGTCCCTGGATCCGTTCGCCGTTCTGACGTATTCTCAGCGTAGTTCCGGCTTTGTGGAGAGCTAGATCCGGTGTGTCGTAGTAATAATTGATCTGTGTACGTTCGGCCGGCTTCCCGAACGCGGCTGTGAGTTTATCAAGGCACGCGTCATAAGCGTCGGCATCGAGCATGTATTTCAGTTCATATTCAATCATTTGATCCACCTCCCGGCTTCCTGCGCGCCGGCCATTCTCCGGGTCCGCCGGGCATGCAGCAGGAGAAAACAAAAAATCCGCAGCATATACGGCCGCGGATTCTTTTCGATGCGAGTAATCGGACTTGAACCGATACGGTCTCCCATGCGCCCCTTAAACGCACGTGTCTGCCAATTCCACCATACTCGCGGGCTACTGAGGGCGCCGGCTTCTCCAACGCGGTCAGCAATGGGAATTATATATCAACGGAATTGCGTTGTCAACGGTTTTTTTGAAAATTGGCGAAAAAGTTGGAGGAAAACTTGCCGCTTCCGGATTTGCACGGATTTGCCTGAGCCTTGCCTGACCGCCGGAGCGCCGGAATCGAAGGATCGCAGAAATCGCAGGGTCGCCGGAATTGCAGGGTCGCGGGAATGGCCGCAACCTTGTCAGCCCTTGCCGCCCCGGGCCGGCTTTGCTGACGGCACTTGCGTCTATGAGGAAATTGCAGCCGGAATCGCCCGAATCCCAGCTGCAGTTGAATACAGCGCCAACCTGTTGCCGACGTGCCGCCTTCAGCCCTGTTCCCCGCTCCTGTAGAGAGCTCTGTACTCGCGCGGCGAAACACCTGAAGCGTCCCTGAAGGCCTCTGTAAACTTATTCTGACTCGCGTATCCCACGGCTGTTGCGATCTCCGACAGCGCCATATCTGTCGTGCGCAGCAACTCCATCGCTTTTTTCATTTTCGCGTTTCTCAGATAAGCCGCAGGCGGAGCACCGAACGCCCGCTTGAATTCATTTTTGAGCGTAGTCCTGTTTATGTGAAACCTGGCTGCGAGCTGGTCGACCGTCTCGCGGCGGGACAGGTCCGAAAGCATATAGTCCCGGATATCCGTCATATCCCGCATTCTGCTGTCAAATGCAGCGGCGGCGATCTCCTCGCCGGTCGGACACGACAGCTCGACAGTATCTTCGATCAGCGCGTGAAACGCCTGGGCCCGTGGAGTGGTCGCGGCCGTATATCTGACCTCTCTTCCCTCTCTGTGGCTGACGATCAGACCGGCGTTTTTCAATATTCTGAGGTGATGGGACAATGCCGGACTCGAAAGACCCATGAGAGCGGAAAGATCGGCAACGCATTCCTCACAATGACAGAGAAGCCAGAACAGCTGAACACGGTTTCCGTCGCTAACCATTCTGAAAACGTCGGCAACATTTTCAAATGCCGTTTTTCCGGGCATTTCCGCCAAGAGCCCCGCAGGCAATTTCCCGTGATTATGAGGAAGCTTTTTTATTTCCATCTTTCCGGCCAATCCTTTCGACAAATGACACTTTTATCATTTTATCACCGGTGAATCAGTTTAGCAACCGCCTGTAACCGTGGTCTGTCCCCCGTTGCACACCTCTCGGGGACAGGCGGAAACCCGGGTCTGTCCCCCGTTGCACAGCCCTCGGGGACAGGGCAAAACCCGGGTCTGTCCCCCGTTGCACGCCCCTCGGGGACAGGGCGGAAACCCGGGTCTGTCCCCCGTTGCACCATCTCCCGGGG
>CADBOE010000165.1 GCA_902796205.1 uncultured Ruminococcus sp.
ATCAGAGGGAAGGATCGTTCCGAAGCGTGTTTTCTTTGGCATGCAGTAAATGCCTTTTGAGATTCGCTCGATCTCTCCGGATTTTGATAGTCTACTGATTGCTTGCGTGAAAGCAGCTTCGCTCATCTGCTCCGAGAACTTCTCACGATAGAGCTTTCCTGTCATAATCAATGTATTTTCCGGTACAGCTTGAAACTCCGCTAAAATACGCTCACGATTCTTCATAGAATCTGTCCTCCTTTTTCTTCGACTTGCTTATATTATATGCAAGGGAATGCGGTTTGTCAAGTAAAACTCAAAAAAACATGACATATTGCAGGGATAAAAAGATAGTCCGGTACGATTTGCCGGATCGTACTGGACTAAGCTGGATTATGAGTGGTGTCTGTTCTCCGTGAAAGTGATTTTATAAAATCGACCTCCTATCGACCCCCTATCGACCTCATAAGCGCTCGGAAACCGGTATTTTTCATTCTTCCCGTAATAGCAGGCGAATCGGATCCAAAAGTCGGGTGGGCGGGCAAAATACCTTTTATTGTCAGGGCTTTAGGGGGCTTTAACCGACCTCGTGAAGCACTGTTTTCCTCTATCTTCCCAAACACGTAGGCTCCTCAAAACCCAATCGTGAATTAAACAATTTAAAATAATAAAAAAGTTTTGTTTTGCGCTTGACAAGCGTAAAGCGTAATGGTATTATTACCACAGTTGTTAGCACTCGGCGTCGAAGAGTGCTAACAACGAAGGCGGCTGATGGCATCGGTGCCGGACGGCGCAGGACGGGAGGTGAGCCTTATGGTCACGGACGAACTTGACGATCGCAAGAAAAGAATATTGAAGGCCGTTATTGACGATTATATCGAAAACAGAGAGCCTGTAGGCTCGCGCACGATCTCGAAGCGCTCGGATATGTCGTTCAGCCCGGCTACGATCAGAAACGAGATGGCGGATCTTGAAGAGATGGGATATCTGACCCAGCCGCATACGTCCGCCGGCAGAATACCTTCCGAAAAAGGGTACAGGTATTACGTCGATCAGCTTCTTGACCTGAAGGAAAGGATCGGATTCGAACCGACGGCGGAGGAGCTTTCGGACGTGAAGCTCCGGGTCCAGCGGGAGATCGGCGAAATGAGCGACAGGATCAGGGTCGCTTCCGAACTCGTTTCGAGACTCACCGACTATACGTCCATAGCGATCTCCGGATCAGCCGACGGCTCCCTGAGGATAAAGGCGCTGCAGATCGTCCCGGTTGAACCCGGAAAGGCGCTCGCGGTGATCGTTCTCGAAGGAGATTCCGTGAAAAATTCCGTTATCCAGCTCGACAAGAGCATCGGACCGGAGACGCTTATGAAGATATCCGCTCAGTGTAGCATGCTTTTCGCAGGTCACAGAGTGGAGGAGATCAGCCTGAACATGATCGAATCCGTATCGGAGGCCTCGGGAGTTCCGAGAGCGCTCGTTATGCCCGTTGTCGACGGCATCTTCGACTGCATCAGGAAAGCGGAGAGCCCCGGCGTGCATACCGAGGGCGCGGCCAGATTTCTTGCCCACCCGGAATTTTCCGACGTGGAAAAGGCGAAGGGCATTCTCGAGCTCCTGAACCGCGAGGATCTGATGGCGGATCTTATCACGGAATGCTCCGGCTCGGACGGGCTCGTGATAAGGATCGGTTCGGAGAACAAGATCGAAGGCCTTAATGAATGTTCGGTGGTAACGGCGACTTACAGTGTAAACGGCGTAAAGCTCGGCACCATCGGAGTGCTCGGCCCCACCAGAATGGATTATCCGCGCGTGGTCGCCGCGCTCGAATACGTACGAAGACGGCTTACGGGGGAGAACGAACTGGCCGCTCCGCCTGAATTGCCGCAGATAACTGAAATGTCGGAGGTTAAAGATGGCAGAGGAAACAGTTGACAGAGAAAATAATAAATGTGAGCCGGATGAGTCCGCAAATTGCTTCAATACGGAAGCAGATATTCCGGCGGGCGGTGAGAACGGCGGGACCGCGACGCCTGAGGGCGCGGATGACGCGGAAAACGCGGAGAACGTCGCTGAGCAGACGGGCGTCGAGAAGGACGGACGCCGTGAAAAAGACCGCCGCGAGAAAGAAAAGGACAGGGACAAAAAAGATAAGAAGAAGTCCGCTTCGGATCTCGCAAGGGCGGAAGCAAGGAACGCGGAGCTTGAAAAATCGCTCTCTGATGAAAAAGACAGATATGCGAGACTGGCCGCCGAATATGACAATTACCGCAAGCGCACGGCGCGCGAGCTGGACGGCAGATACGCTGACGCGAAAGCGGACGTCTGGAAGAATCTTCTCGCCGTCGTCGACAATTTCGAGAGGGCGCTGGCGGCCGGAAAGAGCGATCAGCCGGATCCGTTCCGCGAGGGCATAGAGCTTACCTACAGGCAGCTGAAGGAGCAGATGGAGAAGGCCGGCGTAAAAGAAATAGAGGCGATGGGGAAGGAATTCGATCCCGAACTGCACAACGCCGTCATGCACTGCGACGACGGTGAACTTGGCGAGAATATAATCGCCGACGTATTCATGAAAGGCTATGTGCTGGATGACAAGGTGCTGAGACACAGCATGGTGAAGGTCGCGAACTGAATCGCGGACGCGCCGCATCCGGTGCTTAGATCATATAGAATGACAACAAATTGAATGGAGGAATAAATCATGGCAAAAGTTATAGGTATAGACCTTGGAACAACGAATTCATGCGTGGCTGTTATGGAAGGCGGAGATCCCGTCGTTATCACCAATGCCGAAGGCGGCAGGACCACGCCTTCCGTTGTCGCGTTCACGAAGGCGACGGCGCAGAAGCCCACGGAAAGGCTCGTCGGCGATCTCGCGAAGAGACAGGCGGTCACGAATCCGGAGCGGACCATCATATCCATAAAGAGAGATATGGGTACCGACAGGAAGATCGACATTGACGGAAAGAAATATACGCCTCCGGAAATCTCCGCGATGGTGCTTCAGAAGCTCAAGGCGGACGCCGAGAACTACCTCGGACAGACCGTTACCCAGGCCGTCATCACCGTTCCGGCGTACTTCAGCGACGCTCAGCGTCAGGCTACGAAGGACGCGGGAAGGATCGCCGGACTCGAGGTGCTTCGTATCATAAACGAACCCACTGCCGCGGCGCTCGCGTACGGACTCGATAAAGAGACCGAGCAGAAAATAATGGTATTCGACCTCGGCGGCGGAACGTTCGACGTTTCGATCCTCGAGATCAGCGACGGCGTGTTCGAAGTGCTGGCCACGGCCGGAAACAACAGGCTGGGCGGCGACGACTTCGACAAGAAGGTAATGGATTACATCATCGGCGAATTCCGCAAGGAGACCGGCATAGACCTTTCCGGAGACAGGCTCGCCATGCAGAGAGTCCGCGAGGCCGCGGAGAAGGCGAAGATCGAGCTGTCGAGCGTAATGTCGACGAACATCATGCTTCCTTATATCACGGCCGACGCCACCGGAGCGAAGAACCTCGACGTCACCCTTACGAGAGCGAAATTCGACGAGCTCACCGCGGACCTTGTCGAAAAGACGATGGGACCGACCCGTCAGGCCATGCAGGACGCCGGCCTCAAGGCCGACCAGATCTCGAAGGTGCTCCTCGTCGGCGGCTCGTCGAGGATCCCGGCCGTTCAGGAAGCGGTAAAGAAGTTCATAGGAAAAGATCCCTTCAAGGGCATCAACCCCGACGAATGCGTTGCCATCGGTGCCGCAATACAGGCCGGCGTTCTTACCGGCGACGTGAAGGACCTGCTCCTGCTGGACGTTACTCCGCTGTCACTCGGCATCGAGACGATGGGCGGCGTATTTACGAAGCTCATCGAAAGGAATACGACGATCCCCACGAGAAAGAGCCAGATCTTCTCGACCGCCACGGATAACCAGACATCCGTAGACGTGCACGTCCTTCAGGGCGAGAGGGAAATGGCCGCGTACAACAAGACGCTCGGACGGTTCCAGCTGTCCGGCATCATGCCCGCTCCGAGAGGCGTGCCGCAGATCGAGGTCACTTTCGACATCGACGCCAACGGCATCGTAAACGTCTCGGCGAAGGATATGGGCACCGGCGCGGAGCAGAAGATAACGATCACCGCTTCGAGCAATCTGTCCGAGGACGATATCCAGAAGGCCGTCAAGGAGGCCGAGGCGTACGCCGCTCAGGACAAGAAGGCGAAGGAGGCCGTCGAGATCAAAAACGAAGCCGACGCTCTCGTGTATCAGTCCGAAAAGCTGATTAAGGATATGGGCGACAAGCTCGAGTCCGCCGACAGGGAGAACGTAGAGGCCGAGATACAGAAGGTCAAGGACGCGATCTCCGCGAACGATACGGACCGCATGAAGAGCGCTACAGAGGATCTCAAACAGGCGTTCTACAAGATCTCCGAAAAGATCTATCAGCAGAATCCGGGAGCTCAGGGCGCCGGTCCTCAGGGCGCGGGACCCGAAGGCTTCGGCGGCGGACCTCAGGGCGGCGGCAGCGGCCCCGACGGAGACGTTTACGACGGCGATTACAAGGTCGTTGACGACAAATGACAGGCGCGATCCGCGCGTGAATAATTATTGCACGGTATGCGGCCAGCCGTCCGGTGACGGTTGACCGCGCGTGCGTTGAATGAAAGTTGAATGAAATAATATAAAAAGGACCCGAAGGCAAAATGGCTGACAAGAGAGATTATTATGAAGTCCTCGGCGTTGAGAAGAACGCCAGCGACGAAGAAATAAAAAAAGCTTACAGAAAGATGGCTATGAAATATCATCCGGACCACAATCCGGGCGACGCCGAAGCCGAGGCCAAATTCAAGGAGGCCGGCGAGGCCTATGCCGTGCTCAGCGATAAAGAAAAGCGCGCCCAGTACGATCAGTTCGGACACGCCGCCTTCGATCAGACCGCGGGCGGTTACGGTGGAGCGGGAGGATTCGGGTTCGACGTAGGCGATATTTTCAGTTCCTTCTTCGGCGGCTTCGGAGGCAGATCCGCGAACGGACCGAGAGCCGGCGCCGATATAAGGGCGGCCGTCGATCTGACGTTCGAGGAAGCGGCCTTCGGCTGTGAAAAGGAAGTAAGCATAACGAAGAACGTGAGCTGCGACGCCTGCCAGGGCACGGGCTCCGAATCGAAATCGTCATCCAGGTGCCCCGCGTGCGGCGGAAAGGGAACGGTAAATACCACGCGGAATACGATCCTCGGATCCGTCATGACGCAGACGACGTGTTCGCGCTGCGGCGGCAGCGGAAAAGTGATCAGCGATCCGTGCAAGGTTTGCGGGGGACGCGGCACGGTCAAACGCAGCGTCAAGGTAAAAGTGAAGATCCCGGCGGGAATCGACAACGGTCAGGCGATATCTATGGCGGGGCTCGGCGAGCCCGGCGTGAACGGCGGTCCGGCCGGCGATCTGCTCGTTTCCGTGCGGGTCAGAAATCATCCGGAGCTGAAGAGGGAAGGGTTCGACGTATATCTTGACAGAACCATATCGTACGCTCAGGCCGCGCTGGGAGACAAGATCCATATACGGACGCTTACGGGGACTGTTGAGCTTACGATACCCGAGGGGACCCAGTCCGGAGCCGTGTTCAAGCTCCGCGGGCTCGGAATACAGAAGCTCCGTTCAACCGCCAAGGGCGACCAGTTCGTGACGGTGAAGGTCGAGACGCCGAGAAAGCTCACCGCTGAACAGAAGGAGCTGCTGCGGAAATTTGACAGCATTTCCGGCGGTACGCTCGAGAGCGAGGCCGGCGGTCAGCCGCAGGGCGGAGGCGGAACGGCCGGGGACAAAGGCGGAAAACGCATTTTCGGCAAGAAAAAATAAAAGACCGGCGAACCGCGGCGGAACCGGTCTCTTTCGAATCGCCGGCGCACGGTCGTTCTGGCCGTTAAATAACGCTGGAAATTGTTGTCCGGATGTGATATAATCCCGAAGAATTGCGCCCGCCCGGCGCAATTCCGGATTTTTTTATAAAAAGCGAAAATTTATTATTGACAAACGTTGCCGGTTATTATATGATAGCCAGTGCGCGTTTAGCAATGGAGGTGTGACTGACATGCGAGTTAAGGTTACAATGGCGTGCACTGAGTGCAAGCAGCGCAATTATACGACGCTTAAAAATAAGAAGAACGATCCGGACCGTATCGAGATGAGCAAGTATTGCAAGTTCTGCAAAAAGCATACTACTCACAAAGAGACGAAGTGATCGTGTGGCGGCGGCGCGCCGCTGATGAAAACAGGTAGGGTGTAATAAAATGGCGACCGACAATAAGAAAAAGCCTAATATCTTCAAAAGGATCGGCTCGAAGATCGCTTCGTTCTTTAAGGGAATGGCGACCGAGCTGAAGAAGGTCACGTGGCCCACGAAGAGACAGGTTTTTATCAATACTCTCTCTGTGCTCGTGTTCTGCCTGGTCGTGGGTCTCATTATCTGGCTTTGCGATTTCGGACTTCAATCGCTGCTCAATCTGATAGAGAGACTTCGATAAGAACGTGATGCCCGGAAGATGCCGGCCCTGACGGCGGGCGTTTCCCCGGTCAGCGGGTAACGGAAACAGGGAAGGAGGACAGCTGATCATGTTTTTGGAAGATGTATCCAACGAACCGCTCTGGTATGTAGTTCATACATATTCGGGTTATGAGAATAAAGTTAAAACGAGTCTCGAGCGCGCGATCGAAAACCGCGGCATGAAGGATTATTTTTTCGATATCATAATTCCGATGATCGAAGAGGTGGAAATTCAGGACGGAGAGCAGAAATCCGCTCTGAAGAAGATCTTCCCCGGCTACGTCCTGATCAAGATGATCATGACGGACGATACGTGGTACGTTGTCAGAAATATCAGGGGCGTTACGGGTTTCGTCGGCTTCGGAAACAAGCCTACGCCGCTGACGGAACAGGAAATAGTCGCTCTCGGCGTTGACGCCTCCGTGAAGCCCGTCGTGGATTACGACGTGGGGGACACGGTACGCATCATTTCCGGAGCTCTGGAGAACTTTACCGGCGTTGTCGAAAATATCAATACGGACAAGGCGCAGGTCAAGGTCAAGGTTTCGATGTTCGGCAGAGAGATTTCGGCCGAGCTCGAATATGCGCAGGTTCAGCGCGTATTCTGATCATTCAGGTTACTGAAGCCGGAAACGGCTTTGGAATATAACAACCAATAAATTTGGGAGGTGGACCATTATGGCAAAGAAAGTAGTTGCACTCGTAAAGCTGCAGATCCCTGCAGGCAAAGCGGCGCCTACACCACCGGTCGGACCAGCATTAGGTCAGCATGGCCTTAATATCATGGGCTTCTGCAAAGAGTTCAACGAGAGAACTAAAGCGGACGCGGGACTTATCATCCCTGTCATCATTACCGTTTACGCGGACAGAACCTTTACGTTCATCACGAAAACTCCTCCGGCGGCGGTGCTTCTCAAGAAAGCGTGCAAGATCGAAAGCGGATCGGGCAGACCTAACCGCGACAAGGTGGCGAAGATCACCAAGGCCGAGGTCATGAAGCTGGCCGAGCAGAAAAAGGTCGATATGAACGCGGCTTCTCTCGAGGCGGCAGCCAGCATGATAGCTGGTACGGCGCGCAGTATGGGAATAGTCGTTGTCGACTGATCCGGCAGGAAGAATGACAGGAGTGTGAGATATTATGTTCAGAGGAAAGAACTATAAAGAGGGCAAAAAGCTTATCGATTCCGCGAAACTGTACGATCCTGCAGAGGGCCTCGACCTCGTTGTAAAGGCTTCCAAAGCGAAATTTGACGAGACTGTCGAAGCGCACATCAGACTGGGCGTAGACTCGAGACATGCGGATCAGCAGGTCAGAGGCGCGGTCGTGCTGCCTCACGGAACAGGTAAGACCGTCAGAGTGCTCGTTTTCGCGAAAGGCGCGAAGGCTGACGAGGCTCAGGAAGGCGGAGCCGATTACGTCGGAGCAGAGGACCTCGTGGCGAAGATCCAGGGAGAGAACTGGTTCGATTTTGACGTTGTCGTCGCCACCCCCGACATGATGGGCGTCGTAGGACGTCTCGGTAAAGTGCTCGGTCCCAAGGGATTGATGCCCAACCCCAAAGCAGGAACGGTAACGATGGACGTAAAGAAAGCCATTGCCGACCTGAAAGCAGGTAAGATCGAGTACAGGCTTGACAAAACGAATATTATCCACTGCGTTATCGGCAAGGTCTCCTTCGGAGTTGAAAAGCTCTCCGAGAACTACGCGACGCTTTACGAGGCTGTTGCGAAGGCGAAACCCGCCGCGGCGAAGGGACAGTATTTCAAGAGCATTACGGTGGTTTCCACCATGGGTCCCGCCGTCAGGCTTAATCCCGCGAAGAACTGACCGTACACGGATTCCGTTCCGGACGGCGGTTTGAATAATTGAATAAATTGATTGCACCGAAGACAGCAGGCTTTTCCAGCGCGAGCGGAATGTAAGTCCGGCCGAGGCGAAATCGTAAAAGCGATTGTTACCACCTTGTCTGTCTTTGTGCAGACAAGGTTTTTTATATCCGAAAGGAGGTGTTTGCTGGATGCCAAGCAACAAGGTTTTAGAGGCAAAAAAGGCCGTAGTGGCCGAGATAGCGGAAGATATCAAGAATGCTCCCGCCACCATCATCGTCGCTACAAGAGGTCTGACTGTTGAAGAGGATACCGAACTCCGTAACGAGCTTCGCGCCGCGGGCGTAAAATTCGTCGTGCGCAAGAACACTCTGGCTACGAAGGCGGCGGAATCTCTGGGAATCAAGGGCGCTGAAGAGTATTTCAAAGGCCCCACCGCGATAGCCACTTCCCCTTCGTATACCGACGCGGCGAAGATCCTGTGCAAGTTTGAGGCGAAGCACGAGGAGATCAAGGTCAAGGGCGGTATCGTCGACGGCGAAGTCATCGACGCGAAGCAGGTACAGGATCTTTCGAAGATGCCTTCCAGAGAAGAACTTATTGCCAGAGTGCTGGGCGGCTTCAATGCCCCGATCAGCGGACTGGTCAACGTACTGAACGGAAATATCCGCGGTCTCGTCGTCGCTCTGAACGCGATCGCCGAGAAAAAAGGCGCCTGACAGGATAAAGCACGCGAACGTATCGCGGCACAGGCGAAAAACAAATAGCTAACAAAAATGGAGGAAAATTATCATGGCTAGCGAAAAAGTAACAAAACTTATTGAAGACGTAAAGGCTCTCACCGTTCTTGAGCTCTCCGAACTCGTTAAAGCTCTCGAAGAGGAATTCGGCGTTTCCGCCGCTGCTCCTGTAGCAGCTGTCGTTGCCGGCCCCGCAGCAGCTGCCGACGCTCCTGCCGCTGAAGCTGAGCAGACCGAATTCGACGTCATCCTTAAAGATGCCGGCGCCAACAAAATGAACGTTATCAAAGTCGTTAAGGACATCACCGGCGCTTCCCTTATGGACGCGAAGAAGCTCGTTGACGGCGCTCCCGCCACCATCAAAGAGAAGGTTTCCAAAGAGGATGCCGACGCTGCCGAAGCGAAGCTCAAGGAAGCCGGAGCCGAAGTCGAAGTCAAGTAAGATCAGACCGGTCAAAGCGAAAAACATAGCGGCTGCCGGGGCATCTGCCCGCGGCGCCGCTTGTTTTTTATACGGACGGAAGAAAGACGGAAAAAGTTGTGACGTCGTTTTCAGACGTGACGTTCACGGCGCCCCTGTGGAGAGCCACGGTCTTTCTCACGATAGGAAGACCGAGCCCGTAGCCGGCTCCGGAATGCGAACGGTCCACCTGATAGAATTTGCCGAAAATGCGGCCGATGCTCTCGGGCGGTATCGTTGTCCCCGTGTTTGAAATGTCTACTTTGACGATGTCGGTGTTGCGGGAAATGCTGACGGAGATCCGCGCGCCGTCGGGTGAGTATTTGATCGCGTTGTCGAGAAGATTGACCCAGACACGCCGCAGAAGCTCCTGGTTGCCGTCGATATAATATTCGTCGAATTCGGCCGAAAGCGTCATGCCGCGGCTCTCGATGCGGTTGTCGAGCAGCACGAGGACCGTCCTGATCTGCTCGGAAAGATTGAAACGTCCGGTGTCGGAAAGAATGTTCTGATTCTCGAGACGCGTGAGGTCGAGCACGTTCGTTGCCAGATTCGCAAGACGCTCTGACTCCGCCGCGATTATCCCGAGGTATTCCTTCCGCTGCTCCTCCGAAAGATTCCCGCGCTCCAGCAGCTGAGCGAAGCCTTTTATGGACGAGATCGGCGTCTTGAATTCGTGCGAAAAATCATTGACGAAATCCGCCCGCAGCATTTCGGTGTGGCCGAGCTCCTCCGCCATCGTATTGAAGCTGCTTATCAGATCGTTGAAAATGCGTATGCGGCTGTCGCGCACCCTGACCGAATAATCGCCCTGCGAAAGGCGGTGCATGCCGTCGATGAGGCGGTTCAGGGGCGACAACGGTATCCTGCCCGCCGCAAAAGCGATCAGCGCAGTGATCAGCACGCTCGTGACGGCAAATATAGAAAGAATGATATACGCGTGGGGAAATGAAAGCGCCGGGATAGCACCCGTCCTCGACAGCGCGAACGCGAGACCGTAAATAAGCAGCATCGCGGCCGAAACGATTATCATCACGAGGATCGTGAAAAATATATTGAACCAGCGCTTCCTGAATTTCGGCGATTTTTTCATCTTAACGAAAGCGGATTCGTTGTTTCTGCCGGATCTTTTTCTGACGGTGACGTCGCTTCTGTCTGCCGCGTTTTTCATATCAGCGCCCTGCCTTCTCAAAATATAAATCGCAAAACATAAAAAATATATAAATAAAAACCGACCGTTCCGCGCCGGGACAGGTCATACTTTTTTCAGCGCCTTGTAGCCAAGACCGCGCACAGAGACAAGCTCGAACTCGTCCCAGTCCTCAAAACGCTTTCTGAGCCTTCCTATATGCGTCGTTACGGTCTCCGGACCGCTGTCCGTATCCATGCCCCACAGCTCGTCCATGAGCTGGAGCCGCGTGAATATCTGCCCCGGATATGAAAGCAGCTTGTAAAGAAGCAGAAATTCCTTCTGCGGAAGCTCCTGGACCTGGCCGTGCCCCGATACCGTAAACCTGTCGTAATCCAGAACGACGTCTCCCAGCACGATCTTCCTGTCTGCCGCAATCTTCGCCCGCCTCAGAAGCGCCCTGATCCTGAGCACCATCTCCTCGGCGTCCACCGGCTTTGTCATATAATCGTCCGCGCCCGCTATAAAGCCCTGCTTCATGTCGGCCGGAAGCTGCCGCGCCGAAATCATCAGCACGGGCAGAAGATTTCCCGTGTCACGGAGCGCCTTCACCGTCTCGTAGCCGTCCATTTCCGGCATCATCACGTCCATCAGCACGAGATCGACCTTTTCGCGATCCATCATATTGACCGCATCCGCGCCGTTCACGGCCGTTATCACTTCAAAATGTTCCGCTTCAAGCACCGCGGACAAATATTTTCTCGCGTTTTCGTCGTCGTCAACGACCATTATCTTGAACACAGTGTCTCTCCTCTGATCCGCGCTGAAAATATTCCGCCGTCCGGGACGCCGGCGCGTTGGACCCGTATCACGCGGACCGTTTCCGGGAAGAATTATACAAAATATTCTTTCGCGCGGTCAAGCGCCGCGGCGGTCAGGACTCCGGCGGTTTCTCCGCTTTTTCCGGATTTTCCGGATTTTCCGGCTTCACTCCGTACCTTGAAAAAGCAACTCTTTTATGCGATAATAAAATGAAATGATTTTTAGGAGTTTTCAGACGATGGAAAAAGCAAAAAGAATCACCATAATGATCGTCTTCGCGTTCCTCGCCGCGCTTATCCCGGCGTTAGCCGCCTGCCGCAAAAGCGGTACGGAAACAGTCAGAAGAGATATAAGCGGCGATTCGCCTTATTCCGCGTCAGTGCTCTACGCAAACGACGCCGCGAATACCGTTCAGGCCGTATATACGGACGGAGAACGGCACGGCCTTCGCGTCAGCAACATGATATCCTCGTTCGAGACCGACCTCACCGGAACCGGAAATATGGGGATCGGGTATTTCGCAAATTCCGCCGGCAAAAATTATTTTGAAAACAGCCTCGATCTTTACGTGATCGACAGCGAGGGCGCCGAATGGACGGACCGCGGTTCTGTTTCCGCAGGAAGGGTGAACACGACACGGCTCGGCTATTATTACTACGAAACGAAAGTTCAGGAATACGGATTCGGTCTGACCGATCCGGAGGCCGCGTCGAAAAAGGCGCCCGTCAAACTCGCCGACTTTACCGAAAAATGGGAGATCAACATGGTCGAGATATCCCAGAAGGCCGGCGAAAAAATAACCCTGAAGCTCGAATTTCCGACCGACGGATACATACACAAAAAAGATCTGAACGTGCCGGCGGATAACGCAACGACGATACGGATCACGATGAAGATCACGGGAACAGCGAAAACCGGCTTTTTCCTCTATTACGATTCCGTGACCGGCAAATTCAACGACAAACAGAAAAAAACGATATCTCTCAGCAACGACGGAGAATATCATACGTATTACGTCGACATATCCGACAGCATACAGGGCAACCTGAACGGCTACAGGATCCAGTTCCAGGGTGAAAAGGGCGACGTGATCGAGATCAGCGATATAAGCGCCATGGCGCTCGGCAGCGCTCCGGCCCTCAAGGCGAACAAGATCTATCACGTTTTCCCCGACAAGCTCCACCAGGAATTGCGCATATACGCGACGGAGGACGTTGACAACGTAAAAGAATACGGCATGGTGCTGAGACTGCCCGAACAGACTGTCGAAAGCTTTCAGATAAAAGATGCGAACGGAACGCACGGCGGCCTCGATTTTGACCCCGCTTCCGTCGAATACGCCGGATTTCTGATAAAGGACGCCGGAGTCGTCGGACTCGTCATACCGGATATCGAAGGCAATACCGCACGCCTGTCGGTGAAGCTCGAAGACGGCTTCTACGTCATCCGTCAGGTCTACGGCGGCAGCACCGCGATAGCGAAAAACGCCTGGATCACGCTCTCGAACAGACTTTACAGCGACGAAACGGCCGGGTTCGAAGGAATTGCCGCAGCCGCGCGCGCCGAGCGGTCGCCGGTCACGAAAATAGAGATAACGGATACCGATTCGGATTGCCGCTACGTCGGATATGACAAGGTCCGCGGATTATATCTTTTCAACAAAAACGGCTCCGACTTTTCGACGTCATACTACCTCGCCCCGGACGCGCGATTTTCCTCAAGCGTGAAAATAACGAACGATACGGGCGACAGCCGTTCGCTTTATATGTGCTTCAACACTCCCGCGGGCTGCCTCGAATGCGCGGTCGTTTCGGACCGTGAAGGCCGGAATCTCATCCCGATCCCGGTGGAGGTATGCAAGAACTTCTGCGGCGAATTCGAGGACAGATTCTACGATCCCGCCGATACCGGTTACGGCGACAGCATATTCCCGATGGTCCTTTCCGACGGGGAAACGACGGAATTCAGGGAGACGCATCTGTATCAGAACTGGGGGAAATTCCCGCTGAAGCAGTTGTCCTCCATCCAGTTCCACGTGAGCTATTACCATCTCTCGACGGGCGTAACGGAATCGAACTGCATTGCCCCGTATTACGTTTACGGCAAGGACGGCTGGATATTGCCCGATTTCCGCGGATGCTCGAGCAAGATGTGGGATCATCAGCCGCAATATAACGCTCTCGGCGTGACGAAGCTCGTGTCGCACTACAGCAGCGACGGGGCGTACAGGCAGGCGGAATATACCGGCTCGGATATAAGAGCCTACGGACCCACGTACGCGGATATCGACTACAGCTACGTCGCCGACGACGGAACGTACGAATATACGGTGCGCCATCTCGAATTCCCGCACACGGACGAGAACCGCACGTATTACGAGCTCGACCTCAGATTCCTTAAGAATCTCACGTTGGACGAGGTGAGAAGGGACTTCACCTTGCTCATGTTCAACAGCTACAACGCCGCCTTCCACTGGCTCACCTACACGGGCGGGGACGGAAACGTCGCTCATATGGATATGAAGCTCGGAACGATCTATTCAAACGAATACGCGAAAATGCGCAAGGGCTCGTTCTGGTACGCCTGGAACAACATCACGGAGCCGTCGCATGAGAATCCGCTCAATTACGGCGTCGTCGTCCGCGATTACGACGTCAGGGCCGGCGGACGGAAATTCAGCGGCAATTTCCTCGTGAGAAATGCGTGCGACGGGGCGTTCAACTCCGGATATCTGACGCTCGACCTCGGGAAAACGACCTTCCGCAAGGGCGATTACGTCCGGATGTCGTTCGTACTCATACCGTGGGGCAATCCCGACTGGGAGTCTCATTCGAATATGGAAAAACTGTTTGAGGACTCGGCCGTTTCGCCGCTTCGCGTCGACGCAGCGACCGGAGCCGTTTCCGGGGACAAATGGCTGCCGCTCGTCAGATGCGAAAATGAGATTGCCGAATTCACCGTTTCCGGAGGCAGGGGCAACACGCCCGTTAGAGTCGACGGCTTTACTTCTCCGGAGAAACCTGCAATATTCATTAAAAACGGCGGGAACTGGGAGCCGTACGAACTGAGCGTCAACGGCGGCGCGGACGGTTATATGGTCCATCTGAACGGCGACGGAACGTACGGCTTTTCGTTCGTGTTCGAACAGAAATCGCCTGAAAGCAGCACTTCGTTCCGTGTCGAGGGAAAAAACGCGGGGGTGGAAACAGATGTTAATGAATAGGAAAAAGACGGTAAAGAGAATTATCAGCGCGCTGTGCTGCGTCACGGCGTCGGTCTGCGTCGCGTTTTCGTCAGCCGCACGGACGACGTTCGCGGCAGAGGAGGATGACGGAGCCGTCCCGTACGGCGTATGCGATATTTACGTTGCCGAAGGATTTATGAAAGGCGCGTCGCTGACGGACGGGCACGATCTGTACGCCACGGTGCTGGAGGACAGGCTCGAGCTCGAATTTACGGGCGCGGATCCCTGGGTGAACCTCAGGCCGTCGTCCCCGGTCGGAACGGACGCTTATCCTGTGCTCGCGATCGACGCTGAATTCGTGCGCGCGGCAGAAGAAGGCGAAGGAGAGGGTGAAGGCTCGGGAGCCGCCGGAAGCCTGTATTACAGTGCTCAGGGAGAAACGCATTCGGAGGAAAGACGCGTCGCGTTTACTGTCGAAAACGCTTCCGGGCGTCAATGGATTCCTGTATTTCTTAACGACCGCGGCCCGCTTGCGGAGATAAGGCTCGATATGTCTGACGATCCGGCCGGAGACGCGTTGACCGGAGTCAATATCTACAGCATCCGCTTTTTCGACGGCCTCTTTTCATGGCTCGATTTTCTTTACGGCTCGCTTGAGACGGGTGAAGGGATACTCGAGCTCAGCGACGCGAACGCCATACCGTACGTAAGGGAAGGCGCCGTGCCAGGCTCCGAAAAAGTATATCTAATCAGGAATTCCGTTCCGGGGCAGTTCGTCGTTTCGGTTCCCGCGGAGGCGGGACCGCTGGCTGCGGACTTCGGCGGAGCTGCCGTTACTCTTGCGGCGGGGGAAAGCAGATATATCTACCTTGACGCCGGCTGCGTGCTTGCCGCTCTGACGGCCGTTCCGGCAGGAGGCGAGGCTCCCGCCGGTGAGGAAAACGGCGCCGGTCAGGGCGAAGGCGATACAGATGACGGCAACGGCGTTCCGGACGGAGACGCGAACGCGCCCGGCGGCGAGAGCGGCGGAGAACAGGCGCCCGCGGTCCTGATGACCGTGGAAAGAGCGCATACGGCTCTCGAAAGCAGGCTGGAGGCGCGGGAGAAAATTGCCGCCGCAGGGTCCGGAATAATTCTGGACTATTATGACGTTTACGATCCTGAAGCATATATTTCGCTCAGGGGAGAGGACGGAAGCGATACCGTGCTCGCCGGCGTTTACGGCGCGGAAAACGAATTCGTAAAGGACGGAAACGTTGCCGTCACGATCCCCGGAACGGTCGCGGAGGACGGAACGTATAAAATCGTATTGTGCCAGCGCGATTCCGAATGTGAGGCGCAGGTATATGTTTACACGCTCAAGGACGGCGAGATCGCGGATATTTCCACGCGTCCCGGCATGGCGGGCGAAGTCCGGTCCGAAAAGGACTCCGTGAAAGGAGCGTTGAAAGTGAGCGGAAGTGTTTCGGCACGGATCCCGGTCGAGCGGATAGCCGTCGTTCCGGCGGGAGAGGAAGAAGCCGCGCCGGTTGCCGCGGCTCTTCAGAACGGCTCCGTTCCCGCTCCGGACGGCGCCGCGGAAGAAGGAACGTTCGCCTACGTTTTTTCGCTCGAAAACGCCCTTCCGGGAGAGCCCGGAGATTATTCATATTCCGTATTTGCCCGCACGGCCGACGGCGCTTCGGTGAGGATAGGGACGGTGTCGGTCAATGTGGAGAAAATTGAAGTACCCCCCGTTACGGAAGATATCCCGGGGACGGGACCTGAAACAGATCCCGGTACCGATCCGGGACCGTCGACAGATCCGGAGGACAATCCGGGAACGGGCGACGCGCCGGCAGCGTATGCGCTGCTCATACCGGCGGTTTCGCTTGCTGCGGCGCTCGTGACGATCCGCAGAAACGCTCGAAAGAAGGCATGACGGCTTAAATGAAATCCGACGCCAGAAAGAAAAGCATCATCAGGGCCGGTATCATCGGGATACTGGCCAATATTATACTTGCCGTTTTCAAGCTGATCGCGGGTCTGCTCGCCGGATCCATCGTGTTTGTGCTCGACGCTGTCAATAACAGCACGGACGTGCTTTCGTCGCTCGTTACCGTCATCGGGGCGCGTCTTGCCGGAAAGCCGGCCGACCGCATGCATCCGCTGGGGCACGGAAGGATCGAATATCTGAGCGCGCAGTTCATAGCCGCGTTGATACTGTACGCCGGACTCGCATCGTTCGTCGCGTCGGTCAGGAGGATCATAACGCCTGAAACGCCTGATTTCGGATGGGCAAACCTCGTCATTATCATCGTATCGATCGCGGTAAAGCTTTTTCTCGGCTTCTATTTCCGCAAAAAAGGAATCGCTCTCCGGTCGGAGGCGCTGAAAAATTCGGGCAGCGACGCCTTTTCGGACGTGCTCATATCCTCGGCGGCGCTCGTTTCCGTGCTCGTGTTCATGTTTTCGGGGGTCAATCTCGAGGGCTGGCTCGGCATCCTGATCTCAGCGTTCATTATCCGCGCGGCAGTGAAAATGTATTGGGAAACGTCGAGCAAGATAGTGGGAGAGCGCGCGGACAGCGAGCTTTCGGGGAGCGTGCGAAAGAGCATTGCCGACTCGGACCCGCGTATATGCGGCGTTTACGATCTCATGCTGATTAGCTGCGGTCCGGATCAGTGGATCGGTTCGGTCAATATCGGCGTTCCGGCGGGGTGCAGGGCGGAGGAGATCGACGTATTGAGCAGAAACGTGAGCAAAATTACGGAAGAGCGATTCGGGATCACGCTGACGTCGATAGGCATTCACGCCGTGCCGGGGGAGGTCGACAATGAATTGACGGCGAAGCTTGAAAAGATCGCCGCGAAGACAGGCGGTGTGAAGCAGATCCACGGGGCCGTGATCGACAGAGAGAACAAAAGGCTGCGGTTTGACGCCGTGCCGGATTTTTCCGCGGGCGATCCCGAAAAGATCTGCGCCGGGCTCCGCGCGGAGGCGGAGAAGGAATTTCCCGGATATGAAATTGCGGTCAATGCCGGAAGAGATTATACGGATTGACGGATTGAAGAATTTATGAATTGACGTATTTATGAATTGATGAATTGAATAATTGAAGAATTGATGAATTGATGAATTGAACAATTGAAGAATTGAAGAACAAACAGGAAGGCTGTTACGTTTTATGAATCTTAAGGAACTTGAAACAGGCCGTCAGGCGGTCGTCAGACGCGTAGGCGGCGAAGGGGCGCTCAGGCAGCATTTTCTCGATATGGGAGTGATCCCGGGCGCTTTCGTGAAGATCGAAAAATACGCTCCGCTGGGCGATCCGATGGAGCTGAAAATACACGGCTATCAGCTTACGCTGAGACTCGCCGACGCGGAGAAGATCGAAGTGGAGCCGTGCGACGGAAACGAAGCTGACGGCGGTAACGGCGCGGCGGGGAAGGACAGCAGTCACCCGGGACTCGGAGAGGGCGGAAAATTTCATCCAAGGGGAAGCGGAGACCCGCTTCCGGAAGGGACGGAGCTCACGTTCGCTCTCGTGGGAAACCAGAATTGCGGAAAGACTACGCTGTTCAACCAGCTGACGGGCGCGAACCAGCACGTGGGCAATTTCCCGGGAGTGACCGTGGACCGCAAGGACGGCCGGATAAAAGGGCATCCGGAAACGAGGATCACCGATCTTCCGGGCATCTATTCCATGTCGCCCTACTCCGGCGAAGAGGTCGTGTCGCGCAATTTCGTTATCGACGAAAAACCGACGGCGATCATTAATATCGTCGACGCCACGAATATAGAACGCAACTTGTACCTTACGATGCAGCTGCTCGAAATGAACGTTCCGATGGTCGTTGCGCTCAATTTCATGGACGAGGTCACGGCCAACGGCGGCAGCATTGATATCAACGGAATGGAATCGATGCTCGGCGTGCCTGTCGTGGCGATCTCCGCGGCAAAAGGGTCGGGAGTGGACGAGCTGGTCAGCCACGCCATTCATATTGCCCGCTACCGCGAAGCTCCGTTAAAGCAGGATTTCTGCGGCGGGGATCTGCGCGGCGGGGCGATGCACCGCTGCCTGCACGCCATTTCTCATCTGATCGAGGATCATGCCGCAGCCGCGGCGCTTCCGGTACGGTTCGCGGCATCGAAGCTCGTTGAAGGAGACGGCCTGATCGCCGGGCGTCTCGGACTCGACGAAAACGAAAAGGAGATGGTCGAGCATATCGTGCTTCAGCTCGAGAAGGAGCAGGAGCTCGACCGCAACGCCGCCGTGGCCGACATGCGTTTTTCGTTTATCGAAAAAGTATGCCGGGCGACCGTGAAAAAGCCGCGCGAGAGCAAGGAGCGCAGGCGCAGCGAGAAGATCGACAGGATACTGACCGGGAAATATACGGCGATACCCGCTTTCATTCTGATAATGGGTCTCGTTTTCTGGCTAACGTTCAACGTGATCGGAGCTTTTCTGCAAAACGTGCTGGCGGCCGGAATCGACGCCCTCGCGCGTCTGGTGGAACGCGCTTTCGACGCCGGCGGGGTCAACGAAACGCTTCGCGGCCTCGTTATCGACGGAATTTTCGGCGGGGTAGGCAGCGTCGTCAGCTTCCTGCCCGTTATCGTTACGCTTTTCTTTTTCCTCTCCATGCTCGAAGACAGCGGGTACATCGCGAGAGTCGCGTTCGTCATGGACAAGCTTCTGCGAAAGCTCGGTCTGTCCGGCCGCAGTATCGTGCCGATGCTGATCGGCTTCGGCTGCACCGTGCCTGCCGTTATGGCGACGCGCACGCTCCCGAGCGAGAGGGACCGCAAAATGACGATATTGCTGATGCCTTTCATGAGCTGCTCCGCGAAAGTGCCTGTCTACGGCTTTCTCGTGAGCGCGTTCTTCCCGCGTTTCGCCGGGCTGATAATGATCGGGCTCTACGTCGCCGGGATCGTGCTCGGCGTTCTTTGCGCGCTCCTTTACAGGAAAACGCTGTTTAAGGGAGAGGCCGTGCCGTTCGTTATGGAGCTGCCGAATTACAGGCTGCCGGGGATAGGAAACGTCGTCAGGCTTCTCTGGGAAAAGGCAAAGGATTTCCTGCAGCGCGCTTTTTCCGTAATTATGATAGCTACGCTCGCCGTATGGCTGCTTCAGCATTTCGATTTCCGCTTCAATATGGTGCCTCCCGAATCTGACGCGAGCATGCTTGCCGTGCTGTCCGGGTGGCTGGCTCCCGTTCTTCGCCCCGCCGGACTCGGCGACTGGCGCGTGGGGACGTCGCTGATCACCGGGTTTATCGCGAAGGAGAGCGTCGTTTCCACGATGGAGATGCTGTACCCCGCCGGAGCCGGAGTCGCCGCCGCGCTTTCGCCTCTCTCGGCCGCGAGCCTGCTCGTTTTCTCTCTGATATACACACCGTGCGTCGCGGCGGTTGCTTCGGTCAAACGGGAGCTCGGACTTCGCTGGGCCGCCGGAATGGTGCTGTGGCAATGCGTTCTTGCCTGGCTGCTTGCGACCGCCGTTTTTTCGATCGGTTCGCTGTTCTGACGCGGGGAGGGAATAATGAAGCCGCTCGATATGGTTGCCGCCGCTTTTGTGTTTTTCGCCGTTGCCGCCGCAGTGTTTATCTTGGCGCGAAGAAAGCGTAATGGAAAGTCGTGCTCGTGCCCGTGCGGTTGTCCGTCCGGCTGCCGGAGCGGCGCGTGCGGCACGTGCGGGATTTCCGGCGATACGTGCAGTGAGACGTGTGGTGATACTTGCGGCGATACGTGCAGTGAGACGTGCGGCGATACGTGCAGTGAGACGTGCGGTGATACTTGCGGCGATACGTGCGGCGGTCGGTGCGCGGCGGAAAAGTGCGGCGCTCAACGTGCGGATAACGGTTGCGGTCGATGAACGGCCAGCGGCGGCGGTTGTCACGAAGGGGACCGTATGATATAATCAGCGCTGCGAGGCCTTGCTGATGGCATGCGCGAGGCGCGAGGGAGATGTGAAATTGCCTTCGACGTGAGCCGAAAGGAGAAAAGATTCATGAATATTGTCTGTCTTGATCTTGAGGGCGTGCTTGTACCCGAAATCTGGATCGCATTTGCCGAAGCGAGCGGCATTCCCGAGCTTCGGCGGACTACGAGAGACGAGCCGGATTACGGGAAATTGATGACGTGGCGACTTGATATACTGAAAAAACACGGGCTCGGGATACGCGAGATCCGGGAGGTCATATCCCGGATAGATCCGCTGCCGGGGGCAAAGCGCTTTTTGAACCGTCTCAGGAGCGTTACGCAGACCGTTATTCTGAGCGATACCTTCGAGGAGTTCGCGTCGCCGCTAATGGAGAAGCTCGGCCGGCCTTCGATTTTCTGCAATTCGCTGATAATCGGCGAGGACGGCGCCGTGAACGGCTACAGGCTGCGCACCGAGAAGACGAAGCTGTCGACGGTCCTGGCGTTCCAGTCCATCGGATATGATACGATCGCGGCGGGGGACAGCTATAACGATCTTGAAATGATCCGCGCCGGTAAGGCGGGATTCCTGTTCCGCGCGCCTGAGACGATCATCTCCGCCAATCCCGATATTCCCGCGTTCGAGAAGTACGGAGATCTGTTCGACGCGATCAGCCGGGCGCTGTGAAGAATGCCGTTGTTTGCGGAAGCGTCGGGCGATAACGGAAAATTTTCGGAAAGGGATGAAGATTTTTTGCGATTACCGGTGATTATTGAAAACAGCCGGCAGGTCCCGGAGATATCCGGAAATGCAGTTGAATGCTGAAAAACAGCCGGAAACGCTTAGGAGCAGTCGGGGCTGATCGGGAAATCGGCAAAAACGAGATGGTTCGACAAAAACCGACAAAAATCGACAAATAACGGCAAAAACCGACGTTGTCCGGACGCGGTCGGCGGCGGCCTGACAGTGGCGGATAATAAAAAAACGGCGGGCGGGGAGCCCGTCGATTATTTTTTGTATTTGCGGCGCGTCCGTTACGCGCTGCGGATCACGCGTTATGCCTGAATCGTCAATATATCCGAAAATCCCGTTATCTCGAATATTTCACTGATCGTTTCGTTTGCCCCGCGCACGACCATCGAACCCTGTACGTTCATCCTTTTCTGCGTGCTGAGCAATACGCGAAGTCCGGCGGAAGACATATATTCAAGATCCTTGAGATCGAGAATGAGCTCGGTCACGCCGTCCAGACCTTCCTTGAATTCGTTCTCAAGAGCCGGAGCTGTCGTCGTGTCGAGTCTTCCTTTTACATATACGGTGAGTTCGGTTCCGTTTTTTACTTTATCGATTGTCATATCGGTCACTCCTTTTTGTTGTGTGCTTTGCCGTTTATCAGATCTTTTTGAAGACCGTCATTTCCACAGTACCGTTTTTGATCCAGATCTTAACCTCGTCGGCGAGATTGGCGATAATGGATTTTTCAAGCTCGTCCCAGTTTTCCTTCGGGGCCTGGGTTGTTTTCAGCGACTCCCTGTACTGATTGAACGACCAGACTCCGGCTGTCATGCCGAGATTTGCGCCCTCTGTTCCCATATACGTCCAGCCGCTGTTGTAGTAGCCCGTCATATCCTCGTCGACAGGCTCGAGAGCTTTTTCAAACAGCTCCCTGATCTTTCCCATAACGCCCTTCGAAGCGGCGTTGGTCCCGCTCGTGGCGGTGGACAAAAGCTGCTTGCGCAGACGGTTGTTCATCACGGTATCGGTGAGAAGATGAAGCTCGAATTCGCGTTCCTTGTCCTCGATCCAGAATTCCGCGTCAAGATTTCCGGTCATCGCGGACAACATCCCCATCATTTCCTCGGCAAGAAGCCTGAGATGAATCGCCTTTTTGGGTTCAAGCTTTTTATATGCGGCAACTGCTTCCGCCTGTGCGAGAGCATCCTTTATCCCCGTTCCGTCGCTGTTAACATGTATAACGTCAGATCTCATGATCAGCCTCCTGAAACAATAATCTCAACGGCGTAATTATACTTTATAGCAACCGCTTTTGCAAGTGCATTAAACCGGGCGCAAAAGTGGTGTGAACGCGGGTCTGTCCCCCGTTGCACCGGACTCTACCGGCAGGAGAGTATCGGGAAATATCGGGAAATAATTTGAGCGAAGTATTGCAATAGCGCGATTCCCGGCGTTTTATGCGTCGGCAACGGGTACGCTGAAACCCGGGTCTGTCCCCGGTTGCATTTTTGGCGGAATGCGGCTGAATCCGCTCTGATAATTCCGGACGGCGCGTCTCTGCAGCTTCTAAATCCGATCTCGGCTGCTTCTAAATCCGCCGCTCACTTGACAACGGGGCGCAAAAAATGCAAAATTATATTCTGGTCCGGGGCAACCGGAAAAGGCCGAAAAACCGGATAATTAAAGACTGACTGGAAACAGAATGCATGAATAACCGCGAAGGAAAAAACTTTGAAACCACTCTGCCGGAAGGCTACAGGGCAGCTTTCGTAATTGATGCCGCCGATAAAAAAAACGGCCTCATATTGAACCTTGCGTCGCTTGGGCTGTTTATCGTCACGCTCGCCGCGGAAGTCGCCGCCATCGGCTGGAAAAACGTTCTTTCCGGACTCCGGTTCAGGGTGCCGCAGCTGCTCGTTTTTCTCGCGGTGGCTCTCGTGTACGTCGTTCTTCACGAGCTCGTGCACGGAGCGGCGTATTATCTGCTGACCGGACGCAGATTGAAATTTGGATTCGCTGGCACCGTGGCGTATTGCGGAGTGCCGGATATATACGTTTACAGGACGGCTTCGCTCATCTCACTCATGGCGCCGTTCACGGTATTCCTGATCGTGTTCGGTATTCCCGTGATACTTTTCACAGACATGCGCCTGAAGGTGCTCGCCGCGCTGATGCTCGCGATCCACGTCAGCGGCTGCGTCGGCGATCTGTATGATTTTCTGCTGTTCATGTTCAGGTTCCGCGATCCGAAAACGCTCATGCGCGACCCCGGTCCCGCCCAGACGTTTTACGTGCCATGCGGTCCGGAAGAGCTGCAGGGTGCCGCGGGCGCCGGAACGGCTGCGGGCAATACTGCCGGCGGCATTATCGCGGACAATTCTGCCGGCGTCGCCGGTGAGAACATTATTACAGGCAGCGTCACCGCGGACAATACTATAGGCGGCGTCCACGCGGACAATACTGCCGTCACCGAAATCGTAACGAATCAAAACCCTGAGGAGGAATAAAACAATGAAAGCATTTATGAAAACCATAAAAAAAGCAGCCTGCATGATGACCGCGGCAGCCCTTGCCGCCGCATTGCTCGCAGGATGCGTAGCTCAGACCGGCGAAGACGGCAAAACGGATCCGACGGGAATAGCGGCCGGAACGGACGCGCCGGCGGACGCCACCGACGTGCCTCAGGCGACAGAGGAGGGAAAAGACGTGAGCGGATTTCCTTTATATATTGACCCCGAGCAGGCGGCGTACGCGTTTCCCGCCGTCGGCAGAAGCGCGAAGACCTGGGACGACCCTGCCGTTTACACTCCCTACTGGCTCGGTAACGTGATATACAACGAGACGGTCATGTGCATTGACGACGGCAAAAACATATCCGGAAAGCTTCAGTACGCCCCCGTGAAAATACTCAGCGTGCGGAATTACGCGCTGGACGCCGAATTCAAGGAGGGAACCGATTACACCGTAGAGGGCAACGTCATTTCTCTCACGCGCGGAACGACGACGGCGCCGTACCTTACCGAGGAAAACACGCGCGGCGTGAACATTCCGGCTCCGTACAGAAAGGTGGCTCAGATCGCCAATATAGAAACGGATTATTCGATGTGGGGAAGCAACCAGTTCCTTACGGAAGGCTCGCTCATTTACGGGCATCAGCTCTGCGTCAGCTACGTTTATGACGTGAAAGACGTTGACCGCTCGCAGTTCCCCGGATTCGGAAGCGCCGCCCCGAAATTCCTCGCGAAGCTGAAGGCCGGAGAAAACGTTGTTATCGGACTCGCGGGCGACAGCGTGGGCGAAGGCTGCTCCGCTTCGAGCAAATTCAATCACGCGCCTTACATGCCGCAGTTCCCGAACCTGTTCAGCTACGCTCTCAAGGCGGCGTACGACGGCAAGGTCACCATCAAGAATTACTGCGTCGGCGGCACGACGTCGAACGACGGCGTGAGCAAGAACGTGGCCGCGAGCCTCGTCAAGGCAAAATCGGATATCGTGCTGTTCCATTTCGGGATCAACGATTCGGGCATTCTCTCCGCTTCGAAATTCAAGTCCAATATCAAGCAGATCGTTGACGACACGCTGGCGGGCAATCCGGAATGCGAGTTCCTGTACATGAAATGCTTCACTCCCAGTCCCGCGCTTTACAACGACAATACGTTCAAGGAATACTGGAAGGCGATAGACGAGCTGGCCGCCGAATATGACTGCTTCTACTCGGTCGATCTTTATACCCCGAGCAGAACGATGCTCGAGACTAAAAAATATCTTGACGTTACGCACAATTACGTCAATCATCCGAACGATTTCGTTATAAGGCTTTACGCTATGGAGCTCGCGAATCTGTTCGTTGACTACGCCGGTGCCGCGGCGAACGCCGAAAAGTGACGGTCCGGCGCCGCCTCCCGCCTGACGTGCGCGGAGCGGACTGGCGCGCAACAGACTGGCGCAAATTGACAACTATTGAAAATGAGGTTTAAGAAGAATGATCAGATTGAGCGAAACGAAGCAATATAATATTGCTCCCGCAAAAATGATAACGGATTCCTTCAACAGCAGCTATGCGAAATACGCGAGCGCGCAGGAGGCCGCTCCGCCGGATACGGCCACGATGATCTGCTCCATGGTGAGCATGGCCATGCTGATCGCGATGTTCGTATTGACAGCGGTTAGAAATCCGGCCGAGCAGGCCGTCTGGATCGCCATGAGCGTTGCCGTCGTAGCGGCGGTCGGCCTCATTCTCTACCGGTATTTCAAAGCCAGAGCCGAATATCTCAAGGCCGCCGGAAAGCCCGATCTGGTCAGCTCGAAAAGGGAGGAATATGCCGCTTTGTTCGGAAACGTCCGCGAAATGCCCGAGGAAATGCTCGCCGGCGATTTTCAGGATCAGGTCCGGAGGCTGCGTGACCGCGAGCAGGATAACGTCAGGAAAAACGCTCTCAAAGAGGTTTTCGACGGGCTTACCGCGGTCAACAATCCTGATCTCCCGGTGTGCAGGCTCGTCACGCCGCTGCCGGAGCTGTTTTCCCAGCCTCGCACGCGACTCTATATGAAAAAAAGCGGCAACACGTTTATTTTTTATGATTTCAACTGGTCGGCTCCCCAGGGGCAGATTGAATGCGACGAGGACGATATCGTTTCGTACGGCAGATTCAGCCAATATCCCGCGTCGGTCAACACTTCCGGCGGAAAGATCCGGCCCGAGTCCGGGATCGTCGAGCTCAACGGGGAGAACGGCCCTGTTTACGTCGATTTTATAGAGGACGAGTTCGAGAAGGCGCTGAAGCTTCTGCCGCGGCGCAAGGAGAAGAAGTAATACGTTAATACGGAAAGACGGGTATGCATGCTGAGGATGCCTGAAGAACGCTGACGGCCGCCGAAGACTGCTGACGGCGGCTGAGGCGGCGCCGACTCCCGCCGAACCGGACAGCATTGGACGGTAACCGAATCCGCAATTGACCGGACCACGCGACTCCCGCGTGGTTTTCTTATATAAAAAAAGCCGCCGGCGTCCGGCGGCTCCGTAAAGCTGAATTGTCCGGTATGAACGTCATTCGCGATCCGCCCGTATCCCGGCGCCGAAGAATGCCGCAGCTCCGACCGAGGCGTAGTTGTTTTCCGCGACGGAGGGGTCCAGGCGCAGGCAGATGTAGAACGCCCGGTCGCCGACCGTAACGCGTTCCGCAGCGCCGCCGATTCCTGCGTAATGAACATTTTTCAGAGAAATACAATATTCAAACGCTCTTTCACCGATCGACGTGATACTTTCCGGCAAGCGTATCTCCTCAAGCGAGGAGCAGTCGCCGAACATGCGTTCTCCTATTGCCGCAAGGCCGTTTCCGAGATCGACTTTTTTAAGGGCTGTGTTCCATCTGAATATGCCGCTTCCGGCGGTTTCGAGCGAGCCGGGGACCGATACGGATTCCAGACCTCTGATCGTGCCGAACGCGTTGTCGCCGATCTCCTTAATTCCCTCACAGAGCCTGATTTCTTTGAAGGAACCGGCTTTCCGGAAAGCGTTGCTGCCGATCGACTTGACGTTTCCGGGTATTGTCAGTTCGGAAAGCGTAAAATAGCACGAGTAGAACGTATTGTCGGGAATTGATCTGACTTTTTCTCCTATGACCAGCTTTTCAACGCCCGTCATTCCGTCGAACGGTGAATAATATCCCTTGAAGCCGGCATTTTCAGCCATATAATTCAGAATTTTCACGCCCGTACAGTCTTCGAACGCGAGCGGCCCGATTTCGGTCAACGTTTCCGGAACGGTGACCGCCGTCAAGGCGCTGCAGCCGCTGAAAGCCCCGTCCATGATCGACGTGACGGGGCCTAACGCCGAAGGATCAGTCTTCAGGGAGACGCAGCCCTTGAACGAGCGCGGACCGACGGTTTTTATGCCGCCCGCGGCGATTTTTTCCAGCGCGGAGCAGCCGAGAAAGGCTTCCTCCGGAACTGTTTCGGCCGATTCGCTCAACGTGACGGTCCTGATTGATGTGATGCCGGCGAAGGCTTTGTCGGGCAATTCTTCTCCGGCGAAGCATATTTCCGCGAGCGATGACGGAATATAGCAGACGCCTCCGGAATCCGGCAGTTTTATCCGGTCAAAGCCGTCGCGGCTTTCTCCGTTTTCGGCCTCGCCCGATTCAAACATTTTGTGGAGAACGTCCTTTCGTTCGCTGTTGACAACCAGCTTCTTCAGGCCGGGGCAGCCGGCAAACGCTCCGTCGCGTATTTCGCATTCCCGGCCTTGCACGATTATCTCCGTGACCGATCCCGCGCTGACGTTTTTGGTGAAAATACCTTTGCCGATCTGCGCAACCGGCAGGCCGTCTATATTGTCCGGAATCGTGACGGAAGACGAATTTCCGTTGTACGCGGTGATGATAAGCGTGTCGGTGCCTTTGATCTTTTTGTACGAGAATAGCTGTTCGCCCGCAGTGGGAGCTTCCGTGCTGCCGGTCGGTACGTCGCCGCCCGGTATGCCGGTTGCCGCGTGGAAAACGGGCGTGTCCGCCGGCCGCGCCGGATTTTTTCCGACGTCTGCCGTGCAGCTTAAGAACAGGAAGGCCGGAAGAGTGACCGCCGCCAGCGTGATGAACATTCCGGCGGCCTTGTTTCCTTTCTTTCGCCTGCTTTTTGCGATCGAAAATCCGGCCGGGCCCGCAACCAGAAGCAGGAGTATGACGGCAGATGCGGCGGATCTGTCCGCGCTGTCATCCGGCACGGAGACCGCCGGGTCGCCTGTCTGATCACCGGTCCGGTCGCCGGACCGGCCGTTTGCCTGTCCTGCGGCCGCAGATTGGTCATATAATACTCCCGGGAACATAAAATCCGAAAATTGCCACACGCCGCCGCGTTTTTCAAAATGATAATCGGTTTCAAAGACGCTGCCGTTTCCGGCGTCGTATTCGACGTGAACGGTAATGACTTCGGGTGTTCTCGAAATAACTGAATAGCTGCCTTTTTTCTGCAGCGAATCGCGGTCGACTGTTCCGATCGTTTCCAGATGTGAACTTCCGGCGATGATATGCCCGTCCTCGCTTATTTTCATCAGCGGCAGCAGCGATTTTAATTTATCTATATTTTTGTCGGTAAAATACAAGTGAAGATATTCGTTCAGCTCATCCCAGCGTTCAAATGCTCCGACGGCGGGGTAGCCGTAAATCAAGACGGCAATCTCGTCCTTGTCAGCCCCGGGCGGAAGGTCGCTCCACGTGTCTGTGAGTCTTCGCTCCGGGTACGTCGAATATGCTTTCATCGGGTCAACAAGGCGTATGGCGGCTTCGTGTGCGGCGTTAACTATTTCAAGCATTTCACCGTCGTCCGGCTCTTCGGACCATGCGCTCGCGAACGCGGGCATAAGACAGATGACTGCGGCCGTAATGATAAGGAACAATTTCGAAAATAATCCGATTTTTTTCATTTTTGCCACTCCTTGAGAAATGTTCTTAATTAGCGTAGTACGAATCGATCAAAGGTAGTGCACGAATTGCGCAATCGTTCTTTTTTAATACATATTGCCAAAAGTCGTGGAACTCCTTTTTTTGATCTACTCTCCTTGAAACGGATTTTTCTAGTCCCGTATAGTCATTTACCTCGGGTATAGTTTGAAGGAAAGAGAATGATTCGTTTTTTGCTTCAGCTGATGTACGGTAATTGCTATTCGTTTCATTGTTGTAGAAA
>CADBOE010000166.1 GCA_902796205.1 uncultured Ruminococcus sp.
CGACGACGGAGCCGGAACCGGAGTGGGAGTCTGGTCCGGCCAGGCCGATTATCCGGGACAGAAGGTCTTAAGAGACGGCGAATACATTAAAAAACTCTGCCTCAGAATGAACGTGAATTACGTTACAGCTCCCGAAGGAAATATCTACGGCGAGGTTCCGAATCTCGAAGCCGTTGACACCGGTCTCGGCGGCAGCAGTTCTCTTCCTTATGAAGTGTATTTCAAAATGTCCGATTTCGACCTTTCGAACAATGAAGGCGAATTTGCAGGAATTGAATTTGCACAGAATGAGGACGGCACGCTGAACGTAAACGTTCTTGCGGAGACGTTCGACTCGAAATACGACCTCAACTTCATGAATTTCTTTGAACTCGACGAGGATCCCGAGATCTTCTGCCAGGAATATCCGTACGTTGCCATAAGATTGAAAATTACAGATACGTCATACAATGCCGGCCCCGGTGAAATGTTCATGTTCACCTCATCCGTAGGCGGCGCAACCGGCGGTTATTCCACGGCTCTCAGCTACGACTGGTCCAATTCCGACTGGCAGACGGTCGTTGCAGACCCCACGGCGAACAAAACGTTCATGAATAACGCGCTCGACGGCGATATGTGGCTCGGCTTCCGTTTCGACGTATTCAGCGGCACTCCCTCGCAGGACGCCGGAATGGATATAGACTGGATCGCATTCTTCCAGAATGAGGAAGCTGCTCTTGCTTTTGACGGCGACTTCTCAAAGGTGGTTTCCGAGAAGCCCACGAAGGCTCCTACAGAAGAGCCGAAGCCGACCGAAGAGCCTACGGCCGCTCCGGCGACGGATGCTCCGGCGAATACCGAGTCGGCCGCCACCGACGCTCCGAAGGCTACCGATGCTCCGAAGGCTACCGACGGAGCAGGGGCCACTGATCAGGCAAAGAGCGGGAAAGCTTCCGGCTCCAATATGACCGGAATCATCATCGGCGCCGTCGTCGCGGTTGTGGCTGTTGCCGCTATAGTTGTCGGTATTCTGATTTCCAAAAAGAAGAAATGATTCACGTCATCCGGTCACGTCCCTGTGACTGACTGACCTGACTGAAAAGCCTCCGGCGCTTTTTTCCGCCCGAGGCTTTTTTTGTGTGCTGCCGTTGTGAAGCCGTCGCGCCTTCCGAATTTCAATTACTTCAGGAGTATGTGTTATTCAGAATAAACCCGGAAACGATCCCGTAAACGAATCTCGACCGGATCCGGCGATTTTTTTCTTGCGCGAACGGCGTCAGTCGTGGTATAATTCGCAACAGGTTCGCGGTTGTTTTGCGGTCCTGTTTCTTCGATTTTTTGCTTAAGGAGTATGGTAGTATGAAGGATTTACAGCAAGAACAAAGAGAAAATCTGACGGTTCTCAAACCCGTGCTTGAAGCGGTCATTAAAAGAAATCCGAACGAGCCCGAATTTCATCAGGCGGTCACTGAGGTTCTCGAGACCCTCGAGCCGGTCGCTCTGAAGCATCCGGAATGGGTCAGGGCGGGCATCTTCGACAGGATCGTAGAGCCCGAAAGACAGATAATTTTCAGAGTTCCATGGGTCGACGATAACGGCAACGTTCAGGTCAACCGCGGTTTCAGGGTCCAGTTCAACAGCGCCATCGGCCCTTATAAAGGCGGTATAAGACTTCATCCGTCCGTAAATATTAGCATAATGAAGTTCCTCGGATTCGAGCAGATCTTCAAAAATTCTCTTACCGGTCTTCCCATCGGCGGAGGAAAGGGCGGCAGCGATTTCGATCCGAAGGGCAAGTCCGACGCCGAGGTCATGCGCTTCTGCCAGAGCTTTATGACGGAGCTTTCGAAGCATATCGGCGCGGATACCGACGTTCCCGCGGGCGATATCGGAACCGGTGCGAGAGAGATCGGATATATGTACGGTCAGTCCAAGAGACTCAGAAATGAATTTACCGGAGTTCTTACCGGCAAAGGCCTTGAATGGGGCGGATCGCTCGCAAGGACTCAGGCTACCGGCTACGGTCTGTGCTACTTCATGGAGGCCGCAATGAACGCCCGGAACGACAGCTTCAAAGGCAAGACGGTCGTCGTCTCCGGTTCCGGAAACGTTGCCATCTACGCCGTTGAGAAAGCAACGCAGCTCGGCGCAAAGGTAGTCGCGATGTCTGATTCCGGCGGATATATTTACGACTCCGAGGGAATCGACCTTGCCGCCGTAAAAGATATCAAGGAAGTCCGCAGGGCGAGGATCAGCGAATATATCAACTACAGACCCGGAGCGACTTATACTCCCGGCTGCAGCGGCATCTGGACCGTCAAATGCGACGTTGCGCTTCCGTGCGCGACCCAGAACGAGATAAGCGAGGAGTCTGCAAAGGCTCTCGTCGGAAACGGCTGTCTCATAATAGGCGAGGGCGCGAATATGCCTTCCACTCCCGAAGCTATCGCGGTATTCCAGGAGGCCGGAGCGCTCTTCGGACCCGCCAAGGCCGCGAACGCCGGCGGCGTAGCAACGTCCGCGCTTGAAATGAGCCAGAACAGCATGAGATATTCGTGGACGTTTGACGAAGTCGATTCAAAGCTTCACGATATCATGGTCAATATCTACAAAAATATCAGCAAGGCGGCTGAGGATTACGGCATGGCCGGAAATCTTGTCGCCGGCGCCAATATCGCCGGTTTCGAGAAGGTCGCGAAAGCAATGTACGCCCAGGGGATCGCCAATTGATCCCTGTATAAGTGCGGTTTGATCGAACGCCGCTCATGGCATAAAAACCTGAGCGGCATTTTTTGAAAAGAAGCGGAACGGAAATGAAACTTGAATTCGGATACGGAAATACGATACAGACAGTCGACGTGGACGACAGCCTTCTTCTGGCTGAGCTTCTCCCGGTGCATCCGGAGGTGAACTGCTCCGAAAGCACCGAGATAGAAAGGTCTCTCGACGAGCCGATCGGCTGCGCCGGCATTGAAGAGCTGTTCTCAAATGGCGGAAAAGTGGCTGTCGTTACCAGCGACGTCACAAGACCGGTTCCGACCTACAGGATCATTCTGCCGCTGCTTAATAGGCTTAACGAAGCCGGCATACCTGACAGTGATATTACCGTCGTTTCCGCGCTCGGGTCGCACAGGCACCAGACGGAGGAGGAGCTTATGAAGCTCGTCGGCGAAGAATGCTACGGCAGAGTTAAAGTCGTTGACAGCGATCCCGACGACTGCATCCGTCTCGGGTTTACAAAAAACGGAACTCCCGTCGACATCACAAGAACGGTTGCTGAAGCGGATCACCGTATATGTATCGGAAATGTTGAATTTCATTATTTTGCCGGATTCAGCGGCGGCGTGAAGGCTCTCATGCCGGGCTGCTCGACTCCGGCCGCAATACAGGCCAATCACCGATTGATGACCGATCCGAGATCTGTGGCGGGAAACATTGACGACAATCCTCTGCGCGAGGATATCGAAGAAGCGGGGAGGATGATCGGAGCCGATTTTATCGTCAACGTTGTCCTTGACGAGCACAAAAAAATAGTAAGGGCATTCTCGGGCGATCCAGTTAAAGCGCACAGGGAAGCGTGCGGCTTTCTCAGGAATATGTACGGAGTCCGGATTCCCGAAAGAGCGGATATCGTTATCTGCTCGCAGGGAGGCGCACCCAAGGATATCAATCTTTACCAGACTCAGAAGGCTCTCGACAACGCAAAGCACGCCGTGAAAGACGGCGGCGTGATAATCCTCGCTGGAGCGTGCGGCGAAGGTCTCGGCGGTACCGTTTTTGAAAAATGGATGACGGAAGCTTCTTCGCCGGACGAACTCATCGAAAGGATAGGAAAGAATTTCGTGCTCGGTGGCCACAAGGCCGCTGCTATCGCGATGGTTCAGAAAAGAGCCGATATTTTCATGGTATCAGAAATGGACCCGGCGCTCGTCGAAAATATATTCATGTTCCCGTTCCGCACCGTATCGGACGCGTACCGGGAAGCGCAGAAAAGATTTGGGGGACGCGGCACCGTGATCGCGATGCCGTTCGGAGGAAGCACTCTTCCGTTTGTCTGATCCGCAGGAGGTTATTTATGTTTTATGAAGCTAAACACGTGAACAAGTTCGTTCAGGGAGACATAGGAGAGCTTGTTTATTTTTCCGAGGCGAGAATAAGACTTCAGTTCGAGATGCTGCTCGGCGAGATCCACGTCGCCGACGTGAACTGTCATGAAAGTCTGACTGATATCGTGCTCGTTACGGGTCCTTCCTCGTCGGGCAAGACGACTTTCTCGAATCTGCTTGCCGAAAAGCTTTCTCTCGACGGCTACAATTGCTCGGTGATCTCTCTCGACGACTACTACCACGAACGTGATTTTCTCGAAGCAAGGGCGATCAGCGAGGGAAAGAAGCCGAAGGACAAGCTCGATCTCGATTTCGAGACGATCGAGGCTTTCGACGTTGAAAAGTTCAAAGAGGACATGAGCTCATACCTCGAGGGCAACGTTATCAGGCCGCCTTCGTACGACTTCAACACGGGCACCAGAAAGAAGGGGAAGAAGGAGATCGTTCCGACGGAGAAGGATATGATCATCGTCGAAGGCATCCAGTCACTGAACCCGCTTCTGACCGCCGGTATCAATTTCCACCGGATGTTCAGAGTTTATATTTCTCCTTTTGATTTCTATTCGGGAAGTGTTCACGGCGAATCCTTTTCGATCAGCCCGAAGCAGATCCGGTTTATGAGAAGATCGATCAGAGACTGTGCCAGAAGGAACGCTCCGCTGGACGTTACGATCGGCATGTGGTCGGCCGTCCGTTCCGGCGAAGAAAAATATATCAAGCCGATGAAGCAATACGCCGATTTCTTTTTCAATTCCTCGCACGAATATGAGATCGCCTATCTTAAAGAGAAGATACTTCCGATGTACGAGGGACTGGACGAAGAAAACAAACTGGCGTTCGACAGGATCATTTCGCCTGACGTGCTCGCGCCTTTTTACGGAATTCAGAAGCTCGACCTTCCCGCGGATTCCATTTTCCGTGAATTCTATCAGGATTGAGCGGAGAACGGGCGGAGGCGGCGCAAGCGACCTCCGGCTTGACACGTGCGCGTTTTGACAATATAATATTTTTACGACGGGAGGGATCTTATGTTCTCAAAGGAAATCAGATTGAAATCTATCGACGATATCAAAAAATTCGTATCGGCCGTGTCCGGCTGCGCATATGACGTCGATATGATGTCGGGCAGATATCAGGTCGACGCGAAGTCGATAATGGGTATTTTTTCACTCGATCTTTCATCGCCCGTAAAGGTGATACTTATGACGAACGACGAAAAGGAAAGCAGACCTTTTCTCGATTTTCTGGACGGCTTTTCAGAATGACCGATTTTCTGTTTATCTGAACGAGGTGATATCCAATGGAAAATTCCGGCACTATTTTTTTCTCGAAGATCAGCGAAAGAGAAAGACTTATCCGCGGTATTCTCAACGACGTTTATACGGCTCTTTCGGAAAAAGGATACAATCCTATCAGTCAGCTCGTAGGCTACGTTATGTCGGGCGACCCGACGTATATCACTAACCACAACGGGGCGAGATCGAAGATCACCCGCATCGAACGCGACGAGATAGTTGAGGAACTGTTCAACGTATATATCTCGAGCGAAATGAAAAACAAGGGACCGAAGTCCTGATGGAGGTCAGCCTCGGTATTGATTACGGAGACGCGAGGACCGGCGTCGCGATAGCTTACGGAGACGGACCCGCCGTTCCTTCGGGTGCGGTAGATTCTTCAGGCGGAAGAAATTCGACTGCGAGAGCGGTGTGCGGCATCGCGAAAGAGAAGAATGCCGGGCTCGTCGTTATCGGACTTCCGTACAACATGGACGGAAGCAAGGGCCGGCGCGCTGTCCTTACGGAAAAATTCGCGAAAGCGCTTGAAAAATGTCTGGCGGAATCGAGGCTGAGCGTCAGGATCGGTTTTTTCGACGAGAGACTTACTTCAAGGTCGGCCGAATCCGAGCTGCGTTCCGTCTCTGCCGGGACTCCCGCCAAGGGCGCCAGCGACAGCGTCGCCGCCTCGATAATACTTCAGAATTATCTTGACAGCCGGAAAGCCGGAAATACCGGCGTCGTTCCGGACATCGGAGGGGATGAAAACAATGGTTAACGATGATCTTGACAATAATCTGATCGAAAAGGCCGAATTTACCGACCTGACCGGTCTGGTCATGGGAACGGATGACGCTTCGGACGACGGCGGCGAAGACGGATTCGAGGATTCAAATCTCATATCGCTCTATGACGACGAGGGAAACGAATTCGAATTCGAGCTGCTTGACTACGTCGATTACGAGGACAAGCTGTACGCGGTCCTCATACCGTCCGAGCTGCTTGACGATTCGGACGATCAGGTCGTGATCATGGAAACGTATTTCGACGGCAACGAGCCGAATTTCGTTTTCGTAGACGACGAAGATCTTGCTCAGCGGGTGCTGGACGAATATTCGAACCGCGGAGAGGATTGACGGCATGCTATATATTCCTTCTTTTGTTGACATCCATATGCACGGAAGCGCTGGACATGACGTCGGAACGTGCGACAGGGATGGACTGAAGGCTATCTGCAAAGCGTTGGCTGCCCACGGTACCGGCGCTTTTTTGCCGACTGTGGCTTCCGGTACGGTAAAAGATATGAGATCCGCGCTCGGGGTCATCAGTTCGGTGATGACTGAGCAGGCTTCTTTACTTGAAAAGCTTCGCGAGTCCGCCTGCCCTCCGGGTACCGCGCTCGACGAAGCGTTCGTTCTGGGCGCACATCTCGAAGGGCCGTTCATGATGCCTGAATTCAAAGGCGCGCTCGACGAGAGCACGTTTATTGACGCGACCGTCGAAAACTGGAAGGAGCTCTCGTGCGGATTTGAAAACGTCATAAAAAGAATAACGATCGATCCTTTAAGACCGGGTGCGGATGAACTGATACCTTATATCGCTTCCGCGGGGATTTCGGTCACCTGCGGACATACGGCCGCCGGTTGCGCTAAAATTCTCGAGGCATTTTCGCTCGGCGCGTCTTCGGTAACGCATATTTTCAATGCGATGGCTCCGATGCACCACCGGGCTCCGGGTCCGGCCGGCGCCGCTCTTTCGCACGACGGAACGTATGCCGAGCTGATATGTGATTTTCTTCACGTCGACGCCGCGGTATGCAAGACGGTAATTAAAGCAAAAGGCGCGGACCGGGTCGCCGTAATAACGGACGCCTGCGAGGCGGCCGGAATGCCCGACGGGAAATATTCGCTTTCCGGAAGAGAGATCAACGTCATAAACGGCGAGGCGAGGCGTCCCGACGGAAGGCTCGCTTCAAGTACGGTATTCATGGACAAGGAAAGATTAAATCTGCTTTCTCTCGGATTCGGAGAACGCGACGTCGCTCTTCTTACGCATTCGACTCC
>CADBOE010000167.1 GCA_902796205.1 uncultured Ruminococcus sp.
GCGCATTTCTTTGGCGTCAACGCCGAAATAACCTGCGAATTCCACCTGCTTATACCCGATTTCCGCTACTCTTTTGAGCGTTTCGGGCACGCTTTTCGCCATATCGGCGCCTACCGAGTACAACTGAATTCCGATTTTGTCCATTTTTACTTCCCTTCTGCCACTCTGCGGGCTATCTCATTAAGAAATTCGTCAAGATTCATCACTTTTTTGTTTTCAAGCGTCGAAATGAGGGCGAGATCACCCGTCATCATGCCGTCGCCAATCGTTTCGAGAGCGCATTTTTCGACCCTGCGGGCAAACGCGGTCAGCTCCGTGATCCCGTCCAGCTCCCCGCGCTTCGCAAGAGCTCCGGTCCACGCGAACAACGTCGCCATCGGATTCGTCGACGTCGGCTCTCCGCGGAGATATTTGTGATAATGGCGCGGTATCGTCCCGTGCGCCGCTTCAAATTCGTAATATCCCTCCGGCGAAACGAGCACGGAAGTCATCATCGCCAGGCTTCCGAACGCCGTTGCCAGCATATCGGAGAAAACGTCGCCGTCGTAATTCTTGCACGCCCACAAAAAACCGCCTTCGGATTTCATCACGCGGGCTACCGCGTCGTCAACGAGCGTATAGAAATAACTTATCCCCGCCTTCTCAAATCGCGCTTTATATTCATTTTCGTACATTTCCTGAAAGATCCGGCGGAAATTTCCGTCGTACACCTTCGAAATAGTATCTTTTGCCGAGAACCACAGATCGACGCCGAGATCCAGCGCGTAGCTGAAGCATGCGCGGGCGAAATTCCCGATCGACGCGTCGGTATTGTGCATTCCCATGACGATACCGTCCCCGCTGAACTCCTTCACGGTTATTCTCTTTTCGGTCCCGTCGGGTCCGGTTATCACGAGTTCGGCCCTGCTTCCGGCGCTCACGCGCGTGTCGGCGGCCGAATAAATATCTCCGTAAGCGTGTCTCGCGATAGTTATGGGCTTTTTCCATCCGGGAACGAGCGGCGTTATGCCTTTTGCGAAGATCGGCGCGCGAAACACGGTCCCGTCAAGAATGGCGCGGATCGTGGCGTTCGGGCTCTTCCACATTTTGTGAAGGCCGAATTCTTCCACGCGCTGCGCGTTCGCCGTGATCGTGGCGCATTTTACGGCAACGCCGTATTTCTTCGTCGCCTCGGCGCTCTCGACAGTCACGCGGTCCTCCGTTCTGTCGCGGTTCATGATCCCGAGATCGTAATATTCGGTCCTGAGATCAACGAAAGGCAAAATAACCGTTTCTTTTATTTTCTGCCATATTATTCTGGTCATCTCGTCGCCGTCCATCTCGACGAGAGGCGTTTTCATCGTAATTTTCTCTTTCATATCCGGGATATTCCGCTCCTTTTCATATAGTCGGTAAACATGCTCCTCGCAAGCTCCACGCTGTCCTCGCCCGAGCCGTTCTTCACCGGGGCGAATTCGTCCTCTCGCCTCACGCGGAGGACCTTCAGCGTATCCAGCGCGCCGAAAGCGTCAAACAGAAACATCTCAAATTTGAAGCATCCGCTCTGCTCCTTCCGCTCTCCCGACGCGGGATCGTAATATTTAAGCTTTTTCACGGCTATATGGTACGGCATTCCGGCGCCGCACAGCCGGTCAAGCGTTTCCATGCGGAAAACGTAATTCAGGAGATTGCAGTCGCCGTAAATATAATTGCCGTCCCGGTCCGCCGCGGTCGCGCATTCTTCCGGTATCTCCGTATATTCGACGACGCCAGGCCGTCCGTTTCTGAGGCAGAAAATCCCCGCCTTCTCGCCGGGACCGCGCTTCAGATACGATTTCGCGATCGCGTCCTCTCCGCCGTCGATCAGCGCGCCGAGGAAAAGCGGATCTCCCATTTTGATCAGGCAGTTGTCCACTCCCGCGACCATCAGATATCCGATCCCCGCCGCCTTCATTTCGTCGAGCCGCCCCGAGAGCTTCAGCGAAACGAACGCTCCGCCGTTCCCGTTGGGACTTTTAAGCACCTTTCCGGGCGATTCCAGCCTCATTTTCCCGTCCGGAGTCATCGGAGGGATCATCGTCTGCGGAAAGAATCTGATCATATCCGCGGGATAACCGAAATAGCCGTTTTTCTCGAAAAAACGCACCGTTTCGCCGTGATTCAGCTCGCTCGTCATTATATACCACGGTATCGGCGCCCCGGCGAGCTCCGCGACCTCCCTGAGTCTGTCGCAGTGAAGCTCGAACAGCGACCTGCCCGACGGAAGCCCGATGTCAAACGTTCCCTTGGGCCCGTTGTGACCGAGCCGCGTTCCCTGACCTCCCGCCATCGTAAGGACGGCAAGCTTTCCCTCACGTATCGCCTCAAGGCCGAGCTTCCTGAGCCTCTCCCTCTCTTCCGGGGACAATTCACTCTCGACGCACGGCTCGAGCGGCGCCAGCTCGTCTGCTTTCACCTCGCCGCCGGCGCTGTGCGCCGCGGTTTTCTCATACAGCCGCGCCATCAGCTCAAGATCGATGCCGTCAACGTCGTCGAGCAGCCTTTCCTGTTCCTCCGGAGACAGCCCGGGATAAGTGTCCAGAAGCTGCTCCTGTCCGAACGCTTCGAGCCTTTTCCGTATTTCCTGATATTTCCCGCTGTTTCGCATTATTTTCAGCTCCGTTTTCCGCCGCGGCTCCGTTCAGTCCCTGTCCGAAAGCTTTTTAAGCTCGGCCTCCTCCTCCGGAGTCATGCCGCCGTTGTGAGCCTCGCCGTTCTTCTTGCGCCGTCCGAGATTTTTCACGTCAGCCGCGGGAAAAACTTCGACCTCGTTCGTATCGCCGTTGCCGTCCAGGCTGACCTTGACCGTCTCGCGAAGATAATTCGCTTCAGTGACGATGCCCTTTCCGAGCGGAGTTTCCACGATCGCGCCTTCGGGAGGCACCCTCTTCATCGCATCCTCGTAAGCCTCCTGCTCGTATTTCAGGCAGCACATAAGCCGCCCGCACGTGCCGGAAATTTTCGCCGGATTCAGAGAAAAGCCCTGCGTTTTCGCCATTTTTATAGAGACCGGCTGCAATTCGTTCATCGCAGACGAGCAGCATATCGGACGGCCGCAGATGCCGAGACCGCCCACCGTTCTTGCCTGATCGCGCGAACCCACCTGACGGAGCTCGATGCGCGTGCGGAAAATCGACGCGAGCGATTTTACAAGATCTCTGAAATCTATCCTGTTTTCCGCGACGAAATAAATCAGCAATTTGCTCATGTCGAACGTATATTCCGCGTCGATCAGCCGCATTTCCAGCCCGAATCTGTCCACCTGATCGCGGCAGATAACGAACGCTTCGCTCTCTTTCCTGCAATTTTCCTCGTATTGCGCGTCGTCGTCCGGCGTCGCTATGCGTATGACCGGCTTGAGCGGCTGCACGAGCACGTCGTCGCTGACCTCCGCCGTTCCGGAAACCACTTCCCCGTATTCGACGCCGTGCATGGTCTCGACGAGCACGTGCATTCCCTTTTTTATATCCAGCCCGTCGGGATCGAACATATAATTTTTGCCGTTCCGGCGGAATCTTACTCTGATAATGCTTTTCATATATATCTCCGTTTTATGCCGAATATCCCCGTTCAGATATTTCAGATATTTCAGATATTTCCGTTGTTTCCGCAGTCTCCGCTGCTTCCGCGCCCTCCGGCGGCGCCTTCCGTCACCGTCCGCTCCGTACCGCTTCCGCGATCCCGGCGGCCATCGACGACGCGGCCATGCGGAAATTCACGTTCTGACCGATCATCCGCCACGCTCCGGAAACCTTTTCCTCCGCCTCCGCCCACGCGGTATGCGGCGCGATGGCGGCCAACTCCGTTATTTTATTACGGAAATGCTTATTTTGCAACGACGTTTCATCGCTGAATCTCGAAAAAAGGGAAATATCGTGCAGCAGGGACGCCAATTCAAAAAACATGAATTCCCTGTGCTCCGCGGCGGCCGCGTCCGTAAAAAGGCTCATGAAGCCGTTATAGAACGCCGACTCCCCTTCCTTCAGCAGGCAGACGGTGTCCATGATCTTTTCCCTGACGCCTCCGAGGACGCCGAAATCCGTGAACGCCAGTCCTCTTCCGATTATCCCGTCCGCGTACGCGGCGATCAGGTCCTCCTCGTCCGCCGACGCAGGAGCGCCGGCCTTTCCGCGGTATGCCCGCAGCACCTCTTCACGGCTGTTCCTCGCGAAATCGATGCGCGTCACGCGCGATCTCACCGTATCGAGCAGAAGGGACGGATTCGCGCATATCAATATGAGCATCACGTATTCGGGAGGCTCCTCTATCGTTTTCAGCAGGGCGTTCTGCGCCTGGACCGTGAGCTTTTCGCTCCTGTCGATAATGAAGATCTTCTTTTCCGAAACCGTCGGAGCGGTGGCAATATCCTCCTCGAGCCCGCGGACCGTCTCCACCCCCACGGACGCTTTCTTTTCGTCGCCGCGCACGAGCATGATGTCGGGATTCGTTGACGACGCGGCCAGCCTGCAGCTGACGCATTGTCCGCACGCCTCCCCGTTGTTCCCCGGTGAATTGCACGCGGCCGCGCGCGCGAATTCGAGCGCGAACGATTTTCTTCCGATCCCGTCCGGCCCGCAGAAAAGATAGGCGTGCCCGGCCCTGCCCGAGGCGAGGGATTCCGAAAGCGTCCTTTTTACGTATTCCTGTCCCGCAAGTCCTTCAAACATTTTCCGCGCTTCCGTCAGAATTTGAGGAATCTGTCGACGTCAATGACGAATACCGTCGCTCCGCCGACCGTTATCTCGATCGGGTACGACGGCAAAACGCCCTGCACCGCCGCGGCCGGATGTATCATGGCCGGATTCACCATCTGCTTGTGCCCGCTTGATTTTTTCTTTATGATATCCAGCGCGCCGTCCAGCCTTTCCTCGTCAACGCCGCACAGAAGAGTAGTGTTGCCCGAACGGAGAAAGCCTCCGCTGGAACACATTTTCGTTACGCCGAACCCCTCGCTGCCGAGCGCTTCCATGAGGACGGCGGAATCATCGTCGTGTACGATGGCAATGATAAGCTTCATATTCGGTCCCTCCTGAACAGATCATGTTTCGCGATTATTTCCGGATCAAGTTCCGCGGCCGCTCCGGACAGGCTCTCAGCGAGCTGTTCCGCGGAAGCGGCGCCGAGTATAGGTATGACCGGCACGGTTCCCGGTCTCGTCATCCACGCAGCGGAAAGCTGCGCGACCGTAAGCCCCGTTTCCTCCGACACGCGTCTGAGCACGTCGAAGCGCCTCAGGTTTTCCTCGCTGAAATACCGGTCTCCGGCCTTTCCCGCGGGCTTCGCGCCGCCTGACTTCAGGAGCTTCGGAAAAAAGCCTTTCGCCTGCGACGAATACGCGAAAACGGGCATTCCGGAGCGCAGATACCAGCGATATTCGGATTCGTTCATTTCCCGGAGCGTATCGTCTCCGGCGCTTCCCGGGACAGGTATCGCGAGGCTCCATTTTATCTGGGAGCATACGGGCGGCTCAAGGCCGTTCGCGGCGCAGTAATCAACCGCTTCTTCTATTCTCGCGCTGCTCCAGTTCGAGACTCCCCAGTACGTGAAAGCGCCCTCGCGGTAAAACCGGTTCATCCACTCCGCGATCTCTCCCGCGCTCACCGACGGGTCGTCCCTGTGAAGCCAGTATATACCCACTTTACCGACTCCGAGGCAGTCAAGGCTTCCGGCGAGGTCCTCCCCGATCTGCTTTTCGGTTATCCTCGAAGCGTGCATGTCGCCGATCTCAGGGAAGCCTCCCTTGGTGCAGATAACGGCGCCGCTTCCGGCTCCGCTCCCGGCGAGCCAGCGCCCGATCACTTTTTCGCTCATGTGCTTTTCGCCGGGAAGATAATCGGAATAAACGTGGGCGGTGTCGATCACGTTGCCGCCGTTCTGAACGTACGTGTCGAGCAGCCGCATCGCGAGCGGCTCAGGTATGGTTTTCCCGTAATAATCGGTCCCCAGCGCCGCCCTTGACAGCGGGGGCAGTTTTTCAAGTATCGCCAAGTATCGCATATCGTCCCCGACGGCGGCCCGCCCGTCACACGTTCAGCTTCATCACGGATATATCGGATATTTCAAGCTGTATTTCCTTCTCGATGGCGGCAATATCTTTTCTGATATCCTCTATGGTCTCTTCTTTGGCGCCGCGCTCCGGTCTGGCGGCCGCCTGCGCCGCCTCGCGCATATTTCTCGCCGCGCGGTCGTATCTGTCGCCGCGCTCGTTGCGTCTTCCCTGGCCGTTCTGACCCTGGCCGCGATTCTGATTTCTGTTTCTGTTATGATTTCCGCCCTGATTCTGCGTCTGGCCGCCGTTCTGGCCGCCGTACTGAACGTTCTGCGCGTTCTGCCCTCCGGTCTGGTTTCCGTTGTATCTCCTGACCGGTCCGCGTCCGAAATTGCCGCCGCGCCCGCCGCGTTCATTGCGTTCGCCGCGGTCGTTGCGTTCATTACGTTCATTGCGTTCATTGCGTTTTTCTTCGCCGTTATTTTCGATATTGTCCACTTATTTCCCCTGTTCCGCGTCAAACGCTGTTTTTTTCTATAATTATTCCCGCGATCTCTCCGCCTGGAGTCCTGTATTCGTCGGCGGTCCTGACGATTCTGCCGAGACCCTTCGGCGCGCCGCCGCTTCCGGAATAGATCTCCCCGCTGTATCTGACAAGCCGCCCGAGCGCCCTCTGTTTTTCAAAATATGCCTTCAGCGCCGTTTCCCGGAATCCCGGGTCGGCTTCGTCGGCGAGCGCGAAAAGGCGGTCTACGTAAAGTTTTTCCGAGCTTTCATAAAGAAGCGGCTCGTCGAACGAGGAGTCGTAAATGCTTATATTATCCGCCGGAACCCTGCCGGCAATAAGGCATACCGGCTTTCTGTACTCGCCGAGCCTGTAACCGGACGCTTTCACGAGCGTCTCGCCGATCTTTTCCCGGATCCTCCCCGTTTCGGCCACGTAGGCCTTTTCCGGTTCGATCCTGAGCTTCACGCACACCCTTCCGGCGCGCTTTTCCTCGTCTCCCGGGTGGAGAAGGGCGGCGATATATTTACCGCCCGTTTCCCGGAAGCTTTCTCCTTTGAGACCCTCGCCCTCGGGCTCGAGCCCTTCCCGGACGGCCTTTTCGGCCCCGTCCGGCTGAAGCCAGCAGTAAACAGTCATTTCTTTCCCGTTTCCCGCGTCATATCATGCTTCTGTAAAGCGCCTTTATCTCCTCTACGCTCGTGTCGCGTGGATTGCCGGGGCAGCACGCGTCGGCGAAGGCGCTCTCGGCCAGGAACTGCACGTCTTCGTCCTTAAGTATGCCCTTGAGGTCGGCGGGAATGCCGACGTCGGCGGAAAGCTGCTTCACGGCCGCGATAGTGGCTGTTGCCGCCTGCCCGTCGTCCATCATATCGATGCCGTCCACTCCCATCGCCCTGCCTATGGCGCGATAGCGCTTTCCGGCGACAGGCGCGTTGTATTCGAGCCCGAGCGGAAGCAGGATGGCGCAGGCGACGCCGTGAGGCGTGTCGTAAAGCGCGCTGAGGCCGTGTGCCATGCTGTGTACGATCCCGAGGCCGACGTTGGAGAAGCCCATTCCGGCGATATACTGTCCGAGCGCCATTCCCTCGCGCCCCGCTTCGCCGCCGGCGACCGCGTCGCGCAGATTGTGGCTGATGAGGCGGATCGCTTCGAGATGAAACATGTCGCTGATCGCGCACGCGCCCTTCGTTATATATCCTTCGATCGCGTGGGTAAGCGCGTCCATTCCCGTCGCGGCGGTCAGCCCCTTCGGCATCGACGCCATCATATCGGGGTCAACGACGGCGATCTCGGGTATGTCGTTTGTGTCGACACATACGAATTTGCGTTTCTTCTCAACGTCGGTGATAACGTAGTTGATCGTCACTTCCGCCGCGGTGCCCGCCGTGGTCGGAACGGCGATGGTAAATACGGCGTGCTTTTTCGTGGGAGCAACGCCCTCGAGTGAGCGGACGTCCGCAAATTCAGGGTTCTCCACGATGATTCCGATGGCCTTTGCCGTATCCATCGAAGAGCCTCCGCCGATGGCGATAATGCAATCCGCCGCGGCCTTCCTGAACGCCCCGACGCCGTTCTGTACGTTTTCTATGGTGGGATTGGGCTTGATGTCGCTGTAGACCTCGTACGCGAATCCGGCTTTGTCGAGAAGGTCCGTCACCTTTGCCGATACGCCGAATTTTACGAGGCTCGCGTCCGTGCATACGAATGCTTTTTTGTATCCTCTGGCAGTAAGTTCCGGCACGATGTTGTCGATCGCGCCTTTTCCGTGGTAGGAAATTGTGTTGAGTACGATTCTGTCAGCCATAATGATTCCTCTGCTTTCCGGCGGAATTATCTGTTCTCCGCCAGTCTTTATTATACTCGTGATCGGCCTCCGGGGCAAGCGGTCAGCCCGGTCCGCGCCGGGATGCCGCTGTGTTGCCGCCGTGTTCCGCCGTGATCCGCTGATCCTCCGCCGCTTCTGCCGGGATCCCCCAGAAATCACCATCCGTACTGCTCGTAATGCGGCTCGATGACGGTTTTGTTGTACTCGTTGCCGCCCGGGAAATTCGCGCTTTTGAGGATTCCGGGGGTTATCCCCGCTTCGAGCAGCTTTTCGACGGCAACGGACGTTACGCTCCACATGATATAATCGGACGCGATCCCCGACGCCGCGCCGAAACGGGCTTCTATGCCGTCGACCTCCAGCATCGCTTCGGCCGCGGGAGCGCAGTTGTCGAGAGTGAGCGTAGCTATTTCATACAGCTTTTTCCCGCTCGGATGAACGGGCTCGACCTGCCTCGCGTACTCCATCGAGGTGAACGCGACGACGCTGACGCCGAGTTTTTCTGCCTCGTAAGCGAGATCGACGACCTTCACGGTGCGCCCCGATACAGAGCTGACGAACAGCACGTCTCCCGGTCTTATATTCGACTGGGTGAGCGCATATTTCGCGGCGGCCTCCGTTTCCTTCTCGTATCCGAGGTCGGAGCGGTCACGCGGTCTCGACGGGCTTTCCACCTTGAGATCGTAGCTGAAATGCTTGTAAAAGATCGGTCCGCCGCCCCGGTATATCGAATCCATCTCCATGGAGTGGCAGATGCCCGAAAGAAAGATGCAGCCTCCGGAGGCCACGCTGCGGGCAACGAGCTCTCCCGCTTTTATGATATTTTCGCGCTGCGTCTCCCGCACCTTGCGGAACAGGTCGTCAACGGCTTTATGATACCTGTCCATCAGCATAATTACATCACCTTTTCCCTTATATCCAAAACGGAGCCCACCTTTACGATGAGCTCCGCGGTACCGCGTACAGGCGGTCAATTATTTCTTGTCAGCGATCTGGATGTTGTCAACGTAGATCGTGTGAGCACGGCCTGCCCAGGATATGCTCTTGTAGACGGAGAAGAGCGACGACTCGGACGCGCAGAGCTCGTTGCCGGCGCCGTCAAGGATCTTCACGGATCTGTAATAAGCTTCGTCAAAGCCCACTGCCTTTGCGTTGACTCCGGGATCGGCGTACTTCACAGAGAAGAGAAGCTTTCCGTCGGCGGTAACGGTGACGGTATCGGTGCCGTTATCTTCGACCACCACTTTCACGAAAGCGGCGTTGAAATCGACTTCGGTATCAAGCGTCGCGGAAATGTAGGACTTTTTGTTCGCCTCTGTATCCCAGACAGGAATGTAAACCTTGATTTTCTTGTTCCCCTGAAGGAATACGCCGCAGCCGCTGTTTCCGGTAAGAGAACCGGAGGAATCGCTTTCGAGACCGTTGTTCTCATAGAAATTGCGTGACGTGTTCTTTTCGTCGCCCCAGTTGAATACGAATCCGCCGAAGTTTTCGGATCCGCCTTCGTTCTTTATGTCGAAGGTCGCGGTGTAGCCGGCGCCTTTCTTGACGAGTCCGTCATAGGACAGCGCGTCGAAGGAGATCTTTCCGACAAGGTTTCCGTCAACGTCGACTATCGCGCTCTGGTTGGCTCCCACCGAATAGTGGAAGTAATCAAAGAACGCCGCGCCCATGCCGTCTCCGTCGTTGTAATCCTCAAAATCGAGCGCCACGTCGCCGAAGCTGTCCTCGAACTCGGGAACGAGCTCTTCTTTATCGTTCAGATCGGGCTCTTCCGCTTTTACAAGCTTGGCTCCGTAAGCTTTATTGAAAGCTTCGTCGTATTTGGTGATGTCTTCCTCGCTCTTGAAAGCGCCGAGCCACGCGATAGCGAGATCGCCCTCGATATTGTCGGCGGTCGGGAATCTGATGGCGACCCAGTCGCCCACGGCGGTGTTGAACTGATTCTTGAGGTCGAGCTTTCCGACGTGCCAGTCGGTGTCGCTGACCCACTCGATATCGGCATATTTGCCGGGTTCGCCGGCGGGGCCGCCCTCTGTGGTTATCGAGTAGAAGTGGTTCGTGTTGCGGACGCTCTGAGCGAATCCGAGTCTGTATTTGAATGCGATGAACGGATAGTTATCCGAGCTGAAATTTTGGGGGAAGGTGAACGTAATGTTGTTGTCACCGATGTCGGTCACGATGTTCAGCCAGATGCCGTCGTCGTCGAGCTCAGCCAGGCACGCCTGTCCGCTGTAGGAGGACTCGTCTTCGAAATCCACGAGGATCGCCTCGACGCCGGTGTCAAGGGTCGGTTTCGGCTCGGCGGTAGGCTTCTCGGTCGGCTCCTCTGTCGGCTCGGCCGTAGGTGCCGCCGTGGGATCGCCCGCTTTCGTTGCCTCGGGTTCCGTCGTCTTTCCGGCGGTATCACCGGTCGAGGCAGGTTCCTTCGTGGCCTTTGTGCCGTCGGTTCCCGCGCAGGCCGCGAACAGACTCAGCACGAGCGCGCAGGCAAGGACAATTGTCAAAATGCGTTTTTTCATTTTCTGAAACTTCCTTTCGAGAAATTAACGACTGCATTTTACCATTTGCCCGTGAACAGTGTCAAGAGTCTGAAATCCGGAAAAGCGGAAGTACGAATTGCAGGTTTAAATGACGCAGGCTTCTGCAACCGGGGATGCAAGCGGGGAGAGTGCAACCGGGGACAGACCCGGGTTGCAGGGTTGACGTTACCGGTGCAGACAACTCCGGAAAACGGCTTGCCGTAAGGCTTTTACTGATTTATTTCCGGATATTTCCCGCTGTTTGGAATATATTTTCCGTTATTTCCTGATACGTAGCGGGCGCTCCGAGATCAGGCTAAGATCAAAGATGCAACGGGAGACAGACCCCGGTTTCGACCCCGTCCCCGTGAAGACGCAACGGGGGACAGACCCCCGTTAAGCCCCCCTTAGCGGAGACACCGGACGACAACGGTTTTATTATTGGCAAATAAAAACGCCTGACCGCTCAGTCAGGCGATAAATACCGGTGAAAATGCAAATTGATTGTCCGCGCGGCCGTTTGTTTTCCTATTCTTTCGTTATATAAAACAGCGCGCTGCTCTTGGGCTCGTCAAGACGCACGGTGAATCCGTCTCTCGAAAGCTCGCGGCCTCCCGCGCGGATCACGTTGCCCGTGTCGGCGTCGCGAAGGGAATAAACACAGCCGGGAACAGCGAACGGAAGCTTCGCCGTAAATTCCGGAGACGTTGCCTCTTCCATACGGAAAACCAGCAGAACGCTTTCCCCGATCTCCGGATCGTCATATGCCAGCGCGGTCCAGTGCGCCCGGTCCGAATCGTGCCGCCACGGGGTCAGCACGTACATATCCTTCACAAGCAGGTGACTGATGCTCTTCCATTCGCTGAAATTGCGGCGCATAAGGTCGAAATCGAGTTCTTTGTTGTGCGTAAATTCCTCGCCGAAATGATAATGAGGCAGATAAGACGCGCGGGCAACGTACGGCGAGCTGCCGGCACCCGTGCTCGCGTCGAGCTGATTCACGGTTTCTTTTGTGCTTGAACCGTGGAACGGAATCCACCGCGGGAATGTCGAGGACTGCGAAAGACGCATTGACGACGTCGTTCTGTCGTAATCGGAGCGCATGAGCGGAAAACCGCGGCGCATCGATTCGATATCATTTCTTCCCCCTCCGGAGGCGCACGAGTCGACGAACGTGCATTTTCCGTTCGCGGCGCAATAGTCGATAATCCCGTCCCACAGCGCGTAATGGCCGCAGATGCACTTGTTTTCGGTTATGCCCGCGCGCGGAAGCCCGTACCGTGCCGCTTCCTGATTGTCTTTGTATGGCCAGGCAAAGCCGGGGTCGCTGTTGTTGTCCTCGCGGTACATGTCGACGGCGTTTTCGTCCATCATTTTTACGATCCGGCCCAAAGTCCACGCGAGACAGTCGGGATTTCCGAGGTCGTTCGTCCTCACGGGCCCCTCGCCGATGCTCCATTCTTCCTTGTACCCGTAATTCTTCACGAGATTCGGGACGTCGCAGACGC
>CADBOE010000168.1 GCA_902796205.1 uncultured Ruminococcus sp.
GCGTTGTCAACGCTCCGACGGAAGCGAACAGCACCATCACCGCTGCGTAATCCAGCAAGAAAAGAACGAGCGGCTCGCTTTCGTCGAAGAAAGCGAAGGCAACGCTTCCCGACATATATCCCGGAAAACCGCGCCGGAAGAACGCGTAAACGCCGTAGCCCGAGACCAATGCGTCAGCGCAGACGACAGGCAGACAAAACGGTGTCTTTTTTATTTTTGAAACCAGCGGAAGCAGGTGCGTTCCGGCGTGTACGCTCAGCAGGACGTAGCCCCAGTACGGCAGGATCATGTGGATCTCCCGCAGCGCCGCCGTGAACGGAGGGACGGGGATAAAGGTGTATAAATGCTTCGACAGCAATATTCCGGTCAGGGGCTGGAGGATCATAAAGACGAACAGGGCGGCGTCCAGTACGGTCTGAAAGATCCTGCGCGGCGTGTACGCGCCCCTGAATAGCGCGCCGTACCATCTGCGGTTGAGGATCTGATGGGCGACGAACAACGCGAATATAAGCGAGCCGACGATCTCATGCAGCATTTCTCCGGCGAGAGAATACGCCATCAATACAGGCATCAGCGCCGCCATCACTATGTCGAGAACGATTTTCAGCCGCTTTTTCATCTCAGAACCCCAGATCTTTCAGCCAGCCGTCCACACTGCTTCTGACGCTGTCGCGCCTGTTCTGCGCGTCGTTGCCGCGGACCGCGAGCCCTTTGCCGATCGTTGCCCCCGGGACCGCCGAGCCGAGCTTTCTGTCAAAACCTGAAAGTCCGGAGCCCTCGTGCGTGGAGAAGGGGATCAGCGTTTTTCCCGCAAGCGCGTCACGGTTCTGCTCGAAGAACGTGTACATGATCATCGGCCAGTCGCCCCACCATACGGGTGCGCCGATAAATACGGTATCGTATTCCGACAGCTCCGGAGCCGGGCCTTTGTACGCGGGGCGCGCGTTTTCGTTCTGCTCTTTTTTTGCGACGTCGGTCAGCTCGCTGTACGTCAACGGATAACGGTCGTCGGCGGGGAGCACCTCCCAAAGGTCGGCGCCTGTACGCTCAGCGATAATTTCAGCGACGATCGCAGTGTTGCCGTGGTCGATCACGCCGACGGTATATTGTTCGCCGGTGCGCGAAAAATACACGACAAGCGTTTTGGTTCCCGAAGGCATTGCGGTCGCATCGGTGCCGTCTCCTGTGCCGGAGGGGTTAACGTCCGGCCGCGCGGTCGTGCTTCCGTTTCCGCTGTCCGTTCCGCGATCCGTCGCCGGCGTCCGGCTCCCGTTCCCGCAGGCCGCGAGCACAAATATCATTGCAAGCGCGAGCAAAGCTGCCGCAGCGCGCCACGGACGGTTAAGACGCTCCAAACGCTTCAAATGCTTCATTCCGGTTCCTCCTTATCAATAATCCGCGAAGCGCTCGTCTTTTTCCAGCGCGGTCATACGCGCCATTTCGTCTTCGCTGAGTTCAAAATCCCACACGTCGTAATCCTCGATGATATGCTGCTCGTTCGACGAGCCGGGAATGCAGATATTGCCCGCCTGCAGATGCCAGCGGATGATGACCTGCGCGGCGGACTTGCCGTGGGAAGCGGCTATCGCGCTGATCGCCGGATCGTTGAACAAAGTCTGCGTGTTGCCGCGCCCGCCCAGCGGGAACCAGCTTTCGAGCACCGTGCCGTATTTTGCGATATGCTCCTTCATCTCGCCGCTCTGATGATATGGGTGCGTTTCGTTCTGCAAAAGCGCGGGCCTGATCGTCGTCGCGTTCACAAGACGGTCGAAATCGTCCGGCTCGTAGTAGTTGGAAAGGCCGATGGATCTCAGCTTTCCGGCATCTACCGCGCGCTCCATCGCCTGATACGCCGCAACGTCGTTTCGCGGCTGGCTGTGGTGCAATATCATCAGATCGATATATTCCACGCCGAGGCGGGAAAGAGACGCGTCCACGGCGGCGTCGCCGTTGTCAAAGTCGCTCGTCCACATTTTGGTTGTGATGAACACGTCACCGCGCTTCACTATTCCTTCTTCGATCGCGCGGCGAAGCCCTCTGCCGACCGCTTCTTCGTTGCCGTAGATCCGGGCGGTGTCGATCAGCCTGAAGCCGGCTTTCAGTGCCCAGTATGTGGAGTTTTCCGCCTGACTGTCGGACAGGGAGAACATTCCCAGCCCCAGAACGGGCATTTCATAGCCGCTGTTAAGGGTGACGGTCTTTTTTGCCAGATCGAACGACGGATATCCTTCGACGCCGGCATTATCCCGGGGCTCCTTTGTCGAAGCCGGTCCGGAATCCGGCACGGCCGTATTTGAGGTGTTGCCGTTCACCGCGCAGCCTGTAAACGTCAGCGCGATCAGAAGCAGCAGAAATAACGATCTGAATTTACGCATTTTTTCCTCCTTTCATCCGTTCACGGCGATCCATTCGCCGTTTCTCATCTCGTAGCGACGCGTTCCTTTTATCCTGTAAGTACCGCGCGCACCGTATGCGTCGGCGTTCAATACCGACGTAAATGCGATCGCGGCCTTGTTTCCGTTTACCGTGATCTCCGGATTTTCGATCCCGACGGTGAAGTAGTTCAGGCGTCCGTTTGCAATATCAGCGAAATATTCCTCCCGCGTCTGCCTCCTGCCGCTCATATGGGTGAAGGTGACGTTTTCCGGTACTATCATGCGCATAACGCCGATATCCGCGTCTGTCATCGCCTGACAATAACGCGCCTGAACGTACAGAACCGACAATTCATCCCCGGTCAGCTCCGTAAGATCTGCTCCGGTTATCGTTACGTTTTTGAATGCCGAAAAATCATATTTTCCGTGCTCCATACCGCGCCTCACAGAAGTCCGTTCGCGGCGAGCCAGCGCTTCACGTCCGCACCTGAATCCGCGGCCTTGCTTCCGGTGACGGGCAGGCCCTTTTTTACCTCCGCGCCGGGAGCGCATTGCCGGATTGTGCGTTCGCTGCCGCCCATGCCGCTGCCTTCGTTGGTGCAGAGCGGCAGGATCGTTTTTCCGCTGAAATCATATTTTTCGAGGAAGGTCGCGACCGCCATCGGGATCGTGCCCCAGTAGTTCGGATAGGCGAGAATGACCGTGTCGTATCCTTCGATACCGTCGGGGTAAGACGCGAGCACGGGTCTTGCGTTTTCACGCAGATCCTTCTTTGCTTCCGCGATGCAGGTCATATATACGGGCGAATAAGGGTCTTTCATTTCGATTTTAAAGACGTCGGCTTCGATCATCTCCTTCATCAGCCTGCAGACGATTTCCGTATTGCCTGTTCTGACGTAGCGCATCGCGCCTCCGAAATAGTTTTCATCCGCTCTGGAAAAGAATGCGATCAGTGTTTTTGCCATGATAAATACCTCCGGCCATTGATTTCTTGATTTCACGGTTAATTTAGCATATCTTTATTGAATAATCCAATTCAAATATGCTATAATTGATCGGATTATTAAATGACAATGAATTGTACGGAGGCGGATATGACAACCAAACAAATCGATTATTGCATAGAACTGTCGCGGACGCTTAATTTCAGCCGCGCGGCCGAGAATCAATTCGTCAGTCAGCCGACTTTTTCTTATCAGATAAAGCTTCTTGAGGAGGAAGTTGGATTTACGATTTTCGAGCGAAGCGGCAAAGGCGCCGCTCTCACGCCCGCGGGGGCTCAGTTCGTCTCGTTTCTCGCAGGCATGCGCGAGGATCTGAAAAGATCGATCGAGCAGGGGCAGAATTTCAGCGCCAGATACAAAGACGCCATTTCGATCAGCATGATGCTGAGGGAGGCGGTCTGCTTTCTGCCGGAGGCGATGAGACTGTTTGCGAAAGCTTTTCCCGACGTTCAGGTAGTTCCGAAATTTGAATATGAGAACGGAATTGACGGATTCCTGAAAAACGAAACGGACGTTCTTTTCGCGCTGAAGGAACAGACGAAGCAGATTCCGGGGATCACCGTTCACGATCTTTTCGAGAGCCGCGTTTATCTGATTGCCCGGCGGGACGATCCGCTTGCCGGGAAAAACGTGATAAAAGAAAGCGATCTTTTCGGGAGAACGCTCATGGTGGGAGGCGGCTCGCCGCCGGCGCTTCGCGCCGTTCAGCACCGCCTGATCTCGAGCGGAAGGATCGACTATTTCAACAGCCCGGACCACGACACGACCCTTACGAACGTCGCCGCTGAGCGCGGCGTGTGCCTCGCTCCAGGCTTTCTCAGCGACCACAGCGGCCAGTTCGCATGGATCCCGTTCGATTGCCCGGAAAGCTTCTCATGCGTTCTTTGCACGCACCGGGACGACAGCAGGGAATCGCTTTCGGCGTTTATCGCGATCCTGAAAAAATTGTATGACGAGGCGGTCGCCTTTCCGCTTTAACGGACGGCTGTAAACGCGGAAATACTGCCGGAAAAGAGCGCTGAGTCCGCTGAGTCCGCTGAGTCCGCGGAGGCGTAACGGTCCTGCGTGCTGCGTTGTTCCGGCACGGCGCCTGCACGGCGAGCTTTCCGGGAGTATATGCTGAATTTGACGGCAAGTTAAAACCGATCTATAATCTACGCGCGGATACGGACGCCGTTCTGACCGCCCGCAATAACGTGAACGTGCGAGGTGTTTGAAATGCAATTCATAATTAAAGCATACGACGGCGAAGGAATGCTTGACAAGCGTATGGAGGTCAGGCCGCGCCATCTCGAAGGAATGAAAAAAATGGGCGGACGTATCGTCTGTGCAGGCGGATTGCTGGACGAAGGCGGAAAAATGAAAGGCTCTGCCCTGATCCTTGATCTGCCCGACCGCGCGGCGCTCGACGAGTATCTCGAGAACGAACCGTACGTGACGGAGGGCGTCTGGGAGAAGATCGAGATCGAGGCGATCAACGTCGTCCTTGTGAACGGCGAGGGTGTGAAATGATTACGGTCAATATCCGATATACGGGCACGAACGGCGGCGCACGCAGGTTTGCCGAGGAAATGGAAAACTCCGGCACGGCCGGCGCGATACGCGCAGAAGTCGGGAATATCAGGTACGAATACTATTTTCCGATGAACGATCCCGAGACCGTCCTGCTGATCGATGCATGGAAGGATCAGGAAGCGCTGGACGTCCATCACGCCTCTCCGATGATGGCGGCCGTCGCGGCGCTGAGAGACAAATACGATCTGCATATGACCGTGGAGCGGTTTGTAAACGCGGACGCGAGCCCGGATGACCGGAGGTTTATACGGGAATAAGAAGCGCCGCGTTAACGGGAAAACGGTTGTGAACAACGCCGCTCCGGTTTCCTCGCAAAGGATAATACGGGGCGCGACTCCCGTGCGATCGCTCAGATACGTTTCAATAATTATCGGCTAATTGCAGCAAATAATAATTTCAGATAATTTCTTCCGAAAAAGTGAAGCGAGCTTCGCGAAGCGACGCGTATTTTGCCGCGTCGGCTCCGGAGCGGCCGCGGGCGGCCGGAAGTTGCGTTTTGTACCTTGACCCGTTCTGACGGAAACAATTATAATTCCGGTATGGACACAGGAAGCAGGATCTCAAAATTAAGACAGGAAGCGGGATTGACACAGCAGCAGCTTGCCGGGAGGCTGTTTGTCTCCAGGGAGCTTGTGTCCAAATGGGAATGCGGCGAGAGGCTGCCGGACCGCGATCAGATCGAGAATATCGCACGGGCGCTCGGGACGGATGCCGAAATGATAGCGGACCGTGAGGAGATCATAAAAGAGGAATTGTCCGCCTGCGTGCCTGAAGATGCCGCGGGAAGGGACGTGGACGTGGTGCGGCTTCTCGACGGATTTCTCGCAGGACTACGCCAGAAGGACCGCGTCATTTTCATGCGGAGATATCATTTTCAGCAATCGACCAAGGAAATTGCGGCGGGATGCGGCGTGAAGGAGAACCAGATCAGGACCGTCCTCAGCAGAACGCGGAAAAAGCTGAAAAATTATTTAAAGGGGCGATTGTGATGGATAAGAAAGATTTGTTTTCTGCCTTTAAAAACGTAGATAAAAAATATGTGTCCGAGGCCGATCCGGGAAACGCCGCGGTCAACGTTTCCGGCCGTACGGGGAGCTCAGGCGGACGCTTCGCCGGGGTCTTTCCCGTGCTGGCCGCAGTTCTGCTGCTCGCGGGCGGGATCGCGGCCGGTCTGCTGATCAGGGCGGGAACCGGAAATAAAACACGTGCGCCCGCTCCGCAGACAGCCGACCCGAACAGGCCTTTACCCGAATCGCTTTCGGCATATATGGATTCATACGGTTTCGTCATGCCGTTTTCAGTGAATACTCTTGAAAAGTCGCTTTCAAATTATTTCTACAAAGGAAAGCCGCTCAGTGAATATAAGCAGAGCGACGACTCGGCCGGCGACTCTTATCCGTATTGGAGCGAGATATTTTCGGGAAAGGCGGGCGAGGCTCCCTCGTATGATTTCAGCTTCGAAGGCTACGAGGTGTACGACGGCTTTTTTTCCAAAAGCTTCTCGATATCGACGAAAACGGACTTAAAAGGGCTCGAGCTTCCTCTCGGCATTGATTTCGGCGACAGCGCCGCAACCGTATTGAGAAAAATGGGCGTCACTTACGAACTTTCGGAATTTCCCGAGGGGGAAAGCTCGCTGAAGGTTGCCGGAGACGCGTCAAGCTCGGTCATCGTTTCCGACTACAGCAATCAGCTCGTCGATGCCGATTACGTTTATACGGTATCGTTTACGGAAGATTACGCCGGCAACGAAACGATTGAGCTTTCAGATGAAACTCATCAGCTGAAGACGTCGCGCTCGATCACATTTTATTTTGAAAGCGGGAAACGGTTTTCGGATGCCGCGCTTTGCTCTTTCAGAATGCAGGTATTTACGGAGACGTCCAAAATAGTGCCCGACGGTATAATTGAAAGCACCGAGCCTCCCGCCGTAACGCCTGTCCCGACAATCGTTCCCACACCTGATACCGGAGAAGATCGCGACGTTGCGGCTGACGGCGAATGGCCCGCAGAAATGCCCGACGATCCGGAAGAGCTCAGGGCGATCAAAAAAGAATTGATCCCGAAAGCGTTTGAAGCGCTGAAAAAGCAATATCCGAGGCTCGCTGAAGTGCCGGAGGAAAATCTTGTGAATGACTTCTACCGTATTGACAGCACGACGTGGAGCGTCAGTTTTTGTGTGATGACGGGCGGGATACGATCCGGCTGGCTTTTCCGGCTTGAGCAAGGCAAAAACAGAGGCGCAAGGCTTATAATGCGCGAAGGCGTTGTTCCGTGGGATATCGCAGTAAACGGTCTGCCTGAGGAACAGATGGAAACGTATTTTGCCGAGCTTGACGCGCAGATCCGCAAACAGATCGATCCTGAAAAGCTCATTATGCCGTCACAGCCTGTCGGCAATCATTGCGTGATCTGGAAGGAGCAGGACGGCAGATTATGTCTGAGCTGCGAGCTGATCGTTGATACGATCGATCCGGAGTCAATGGAGTTCGGCTGCCAGGGACACGCCCATCTCTTCGGACTGGTGTACGTTCCCTGATCCTCGGAGGTCGCGGGCGTTCCGCGTTCGGCGTGCCGTTTTATTTTTTCTTCCTGAGTGCGGCCGCTATCGCGACGGCGGCACCGGCGAGCAGAACGCATGCTCCGGCAATCATCCACGGCAGGGCTTTCGTGAACGCGTTACCGCCGCTGTTTCCGGATTCGCCCGGGTCTCCGCCGCTGCCGTTGTCGTTGTCGTTGTCGCTTACGGGATCAACGTCGATATAGTCTTCAGCCTTGTATTCCTTCGGCAGCTCGTTCCTGTCCAGCCAGTCGTATTCCGGAAGAGCTCCGCCCCCGGAGCCGCCGCCGGTCAGCCTCCATTTGCGCTGAGAGAATACGGTTTTGCCGTCCTTTACGTAGTATGCCTGAACGGTCAGCTCGCTGCCCCCGGCGCAATATTTGCCGAATTCAGGAATATTTACGTCGAAAATTTCAGTCGAGGTGCCGTTGTTGTCCGCTGAGAACGCCGGGATATCCACGGTGCGCCTCTCGGCGAGAAGAACGCTGCCGTCTGATCCGCGAATAACGAGCGTGACGGGGAGGGCGTTTACGGCGGAGCCGGTGTCGTTGACCAGAACGACCGGAACGCTGACGCTGTCGCCTGCGGCGCGTTTTTCCGCATACGTATTTATCACGATTCCCAAAGGAGAATTCGTATTTTCCATCAGATATTTGAAGTATGGGTGGATCGAAAGGGTTCGGGCGCTTGAAACGTCAGGTTCGAGCACGTCCGACGTAAAGCCGAGCGCGGAGGTGCCGGATGAGCCGAGGCCGCAGAAGAAGAGCAGCCCGGTGTACGCGCGCCCGGTCCGGAAAGCTTCGAGCTGTGCCGACATGAGTTCACAATAGTATTCAAGCCGCTTTTCGTTTGAAACTCCCGGAAGCGCGGCGTTCCAGGTGCCCGCCGTGGCGCTCATCGCTTTGCCTTCGCGGTTTATCCAGTATTCGCCGTGTTCGTTCAGAATGAACGCGTGACCTTTGTAGCCGGACGCCTTCCAGCCGATGTCGGCCGTCGTCACGATGGGCTCCGATACGGTCATGCGGTCGATCCCCGAAATTCCTTCGGAGCCTAAAATATAAGGGTGGCATTCGATCGGATCGAGCTCGCCCTCCGGCGGTCTCCAGCCGTTGTCCCACGGTCGCTTCTGTATGTCGTACTCTCTGCCGCGTTTTATGATAGTGTCCGTGAGAGGGTACGTCGCTTCATTCTGCGCGTCGAAGACGATCAGCGAAGGGTGATAGCCGCGGTCGTCGATCCACGTTAATATCTCCGGGATGATCGTTTTTTCCGTGTCGTCGCCGGCGTTGCCCCAGATCGGATATTCGTCGAATATCATCATGCCCGTTTCGTCCGCTATGTCGAACCACTTGCTGCCGGCGTGGCCGAGATGTGTCCTGAAGCACGTCCAGTTGATGCTCCGGAACTCCTTGTAGAGCTTGCGGATCCACGCTTCGTCCCACGGAGTCGTGCCGCAGAGGGGATCGTCGAAATAACGTTCAATGGCGACGTTCGTGCCGAAAAGAAAGCGCCGTTCGCCGTTCAGCAGCGCCATCCCGGTACCGGGTTCAAAGCTGAAAGTACGCATTCCGAACCGTATCGAATAAGTGTCGCCGGAGGTTTCGATCTCGAGGCGGTAAAGATACGGGTTTTCCGGAGTCCAGCATTTTTCGCGGCTGAATCCGTTTATTTTAATGCTTTCGATGAGTAATTCCGCGGTTTTTCCGGCGGCAATATTCACGGCGGAGTCCGTATATTCCGCCACTTTCACTTCCTGATTCAGCGCCTTGCCGTCTTTGAAGAGGCCAAGCTCGTAAACGGTCAGCTTTACGTCGGTGACAACGTCCGCGTCACGCCTGTTCCTGATCCTTACCTTTACGCCGACGGAGGCGCCGTCAATATCCGGCGCGACCTGTACGGCTTCCGTATCCGGTCCGGCATTGAAGATCAGCTGGACGGAATCTGTTATTCCCGGCTCGTCTTTCGTCGATTCGCCGTCGTACAGCACGTGCGCCGGAGACGAGGAGCTGCCCGACTGGCTGCTGAATGAGCCGAGCATTATCACGATGGTGTTTTCGCCCTTCCTCAGCATTCCGGTGACGTCCGTAACGGAAGACGAGTAATTGTATTCGCAGCTTCCGGCAAATATGCCGTTTACGTAGATATACCTTCCGTACATCGCGCTTCCGATGCGCAGGAGGGCCCGGCACGAAGGCTCCTCGTCAAGGACGATCACGCGCTTCAGCCACATCATCATGTTGTTGCAGCGGCCGGGCGAATATGCGGCGTTGCCCCAGAGTCCCGGGACCGGAACGGAGTTGGGGAAATACAGCTCCGGCACGGTTTCCGGCGGCTCCCATGTCAGATATCCGGTGGCGTCGGCGTTCCATACGCCGTCAAGGTCTACGGTCAGCCTTTCGCTGCCCTCCGGGAGTTTTCCGACGCTGACGGAGCTGCTTTCAGGCGCGCTTGCGTGGGCAACGCATGCGATCCGAAGCTCGCCGCTTTCGCACGTGAAGGTCAGTCTGTCTCCGCTGTCGAAGCTGCCGAGTCTCATTCCGGTGCCGACGTATGAGCGGAGGGGCGTTTTTCCGAGGGCAAAGCGCGACGGATTGGCCGCCGTCCCGCCGTCAGATGCGCCGCCCTGACCGCCGTCTTCGGCGTCAGTGCCTTTGCCGCCATTGCCGCCGCCGGGGGATGATGCAGCGATATTCAGCACTGCCCCGTCGGATGAGCTGTATTCGATGGAGATAACGTTGTAAGGCCCGCCTGCGGGAACGGTCAGCGAAAACGAATCGCCCGCGGAAAGTGTTGCCGCGCGGCCGTACGGGGCCATGATATCCTCTTCGGAGCCGGACGAAAACGCGTCCGCGTTGATCGTACCTGCCGGAATTTCGGCGACGGCCCTCGTGTTTTCAAGCGTGAAATACAGATAATCGAGATTGACGTCGACCTGGGGCCTGAGCAAAACGTCGGAGCCTTCAGGAATGTACGCGACGGGTGAAACGGCGATGTACGACGAATTCATGTTCCAGGAGTTCGACGTTGAAAAGTCGATCGTGCTGAGGGCGGTGAATTCATCCGCGCCGGGGTAGCGTATCAATGCCTGTATGACGTTCGTGTTGGGCGACGCGTAGGCGATCCGGATGACGTTTGCCTCGGGAGTGTTTTTGAAAAGAAAGAATTTGCCGCCCGTGCTTCCGGCAACGGCACCGCCCGAGGCGTTTTTATCGCGCACGCGCACGTTGCCGATCTTGCGTTTGCCCGCGAGCGCGTTTTCGAGATTAGCGTAAACTTCCGCTTTTTCGCATTCGTACCGCTTCTCGGCGCGGGTCTCGCCGCTGCCGGCAACGCCCTGCGCTCCCGCCATGCTGACCGTACCGGTAAGCAATATTATCGCCGCCGCCAATAATCTCCTGATTTTCCCCGCCATTTTGACCTCCGTCGCGTCTGTAATCTGTAAAATGTATGATGTGCCGGTATCAACCTGAGTTCCTGCTGCTGTGGCCGGATCGTGAACGCTTCCATTATACCGTCTTCGCGAGGGTGACGCAAGTAAAAAACGCCGTAAAAAACGCCGGTGTGAGGCCGCGTGTGAGCCGCATGTTGGCCGCTGCGCAACTGGGGACAGACCCGGGTTTCAGCCCTGTCCCCGCGGAGGTGCAACGGGGGACAGACCCGGGTTTCAACGCAACAGCCTCTGAGGCACGCGTCTCCCGGAAGCAAGCTGCCGTAAGCCTTTGCCGGATTTATTTCCCGGTATTTTCCGCTTTGATCAGCTTATTTCCCGATATTTTCCGGCAAAGAGAACAATATCAATCCGCAATAAAACCCGGATTTCCGCACCTGTCCCCGCGGAGGCGCAACTGGGGACAGACCCGAGTTTCAAGCCTGTCCCCGATGAGATGCAACTGGGGACAGACCCGGGTTTCAAGCTTGTCCCCGATGAGGTGCAACGGGGGACAGACCCGGGTTTCAAGCCTGTCCCCGATGAGGTGCAACGGGGGACAGACCCGGGTTTCAGCCCTGTCCCCGCGGAGGGGCAACGGGGGACAGACCCCGGTTTCAGCCCCCAGGGTTCCGGGGTTTTCGTCACATGATTGCCGCCGGGCCCAACGTGAGTGTGATTGACCGCCTGAAGCCGCATATGTTATAATCGGAAACGCAGATCACTATGAACGGAGCTTCACGCGCCGGAGAGCCGTTGTCAGATCCGGCCGGAAACGGCGCCGGCGGCAGCGATACGGAGGTAAGCGACGCGTCCGGCAAAAATGGACCCGGCACGGTGGGCGCCGTGTGTATTATTATCGCCCCGGTGCTGCTTCTGACCGCCGCGGCCTCGGCCGTGCTGCTGTTCAAGGAGCGCCGTCGTGGTCGCGAGGCGGCCTGAGACGGTCTGAGCAGGTCGCCGTTCTGTGTTTGCCGGTCGCCGTTCGCCGCGCAAGCTGACGTGCGAAAGCGCATTTTTCAGGGAGGAAAACGATGAAAATATATGATATTTCGCAGGAGGTTTTCGGCTGCGGCGTCTATCCGGGCGATCCCGCGCCGCGGAGGGAAACGCTTTTTTCGATAGAAAAAGGCGACGCGTGCAATCTGACGGCATTCAGCATGTGCGCCCACAACGGAACGCACGTAGACGCCCCGCTTCATTTTATCAACGGCGGAAAAAGCGTCGACGCCGTGCCGCTGGAGGCTTTCGTCGGAAAGGCCTTCGTGGCGGATCACCACGGTACGGTAACGGGAACAGACGCCGCGCGCATTATCCGGAAAGCTGAAAAAGCCGACCCCGAATGCGCGGAAAGAATTCTGATACGCGGTGACGCGGAGGTTTCGGCTGACGCGGCGTCGGTCTTTGCCGCTTCCGGCGTCGTGCTTCTCGGAAACGAATCGCAGACCGTCGGACCGGAGGACGGACCCGCCGCGGTACACAGGATCCTGCTCGGGGCAGGTGTGGTTCTTCTTGAAGGGATCAGACTGGCGGAGACCGGCGAGGGCGTTTATTTCCTGAACGCCGCGCCTCTGAATCTGGCCGGGGCCGACGGGGCGCCGTGCAGGGCGATTCTGATCGGCTTCTGATCTGCTCCGGCCCGGCATTCGATGCGATCCCGCCCGGATTCCGACCGGCGTCTAATGAAGTTTTGGTCTGCTCCGGTCCGGCCCTGAGTCCGGCTTCCGCAATCGCCGGACCGTGCTCCGGCCGACCGCCATTCCCCATTCTCCATTCCCCGACCGCACTCGTCGGCCTTTTCCGTCCACTCGTCAGCCTTTCTCGTCCGCCTTTCTCTGAATTTTCTCTGAATTTTCTCTTGAAAAAACGGCTCGCGCTGTTATAATTAACGCCGGCAGCATGAGCTGTTACAACGGTATCAGTGCGGCGATACCGGATACGCGGGTGGATTTGATGAAGATTGTTAATACGACGAGCGTGTTTATGCCTGGCGCGGATCTGTTTGAGAGCGTTGACAGACTTAAAGCCGCCGGATTTGACAGCGTAGATATAGCGTTCGATTACTGCCTCGGCGACGGTCATCCGTTCACGTCGGATCACTGGAAAGAATGGGCGGAGAAATTGCGCCGCCACGCCGACGGCAAAGGCGTTGATTTTTATCAGGGGCACGGTATCGGAAACCCGGAAACCATTTACGCCGGCGGAGATATTCTGGCATACAGGGTGCTGGACGCCGCCGCGATCCTCGGCATAAAGTGGATCGTCATGCATCCTCAGAAGCTCGCGGGGATGGAAGAACCGGAATCTGACGGGCTTTACGCCGAAAAGAACGCGCTCTGGTTCAGACCGTTCGCCGAATACGCCGCCGGGCTGGGCGTCGGCGTCGCGCTCGAGAATCTTCCGTGGCCGAACTGCAACAGGATACAGCCGCTGATAAAGCTTGCGGACGCGATCGGGACGGGCAACGTCGGCATTTGCTGGGATACGGGTCACGCCAATATCAACCTGACGAAGCCGAGCGAGATAAAAGCCTTCGGAAAACGTCTCGTCACGCTTCATCTTCACGATAATCATCCAGAGGCGGGAGACGAGCATCTGATTCCTTTTCAGGGCACGTACGACTGGGATGAATTCGCGAAGACTTTGCGGGAAATGGATTACAGCGGGGAGCTCGTGCTCGAAGCGCATCATCAGATGCTCGACGCCGACGGAAACGCGGCGCTGCAGGAGCGCCTTTTAGCGGAGATGAAGACCGCCGCCGAAAGGATCCGCGAAATGATCCTCAAACCGTGACCTACGCGGAGCTTTACGCCGCAGACGGCGATTTGCGGAATGCGGCCGGAGCCACGGAGGAGCGAGCGGCGAAACAGGGAAAAAGGGAAAAAGAACGGAAGAAAGGCACAATAAAATAAAAACGGGAAAGCGGAAGATCACAGGATGAAAAAAATACGATCAGACAAAAAAATATTATTAACATTGTTTTCGGCAATCGTCGCTCTGTCGCTTATACTTTCGGCGTGCGACGGCACGTCCGGCGCCGGGAAAGAGGACCCCGTGACGGACGCCCCTCCGGAGGTAACAAAAATGCCGCTGGAGACTGCCGAACCGCATGAGTCAAAGGAGAATGCCATGGGATTTACAGTCAATGAAAGCGGCGCGGTGCTGCTCGCGGGAAAGCCTTTTTACGGCTTCGGAGTCAACGTTTTCTCGCTTGTCACGAGAGAGGTCGAGACGGGAACGTCCGATTACAGGAATCAGCTCGACCTGCTGAAGGAGTGCGGCATTCCGTTTATACGGATCAATCTCGGAGGCTTCTGGAAGTCGTATTACGAGCAATACGACAGGAATCCGGCGGAGATGATAGCGAAAATACGCGAAATCGTTGACTACGCCGAAGAAAAGCAGATCGGATTGGTCTGCTCGCTGCTCTGGTTCAACGCCGCCATTCCGGATCACGTCGGCGAAAAACGCGCATCCATCGGCGACCCGGACAGCGAAACCGTAAAATATACGAAAAAATACGTCGCCGAGATAGTGAACGCCTTTAAGGACAGCCCCGCCGTATGGGCGTGGGAGATAGGCAACGAATACAATCTCGACGCTGATCTTTGCGATCCCGAATTCAAGAACTGGCTGCCGATCGGTTACGAGGATCCGGAAAAAGCGAACGGCTTCGATTATTACACGTCGGGCGAGATGCAATATTACCTGGCGGAAGTGGCGAGCGTCATCAGGGAAAACGATCCCGACCGCATGATATCCAGCGGCAACAGTGAAATGAGGTCTTATTCCGGCGCGCTGCATGCCGCCGGGCTGAAAGCCGATCCGGTCACCCACGTCTGGGAAATGGCGTGGGACACGGATTCAGAACAGGATTTTCTGTATATGAATTCGTTTATGGCGCCCAATCCTATCGATTGCCTGAGCTTTCATCTGCAGCTGTGCGGGTATAACGAGAACGGCGAGGCTGAATATATCAGGTCGCTTGCCCGCTTCGGAAAGTCTGACGTATCGCCGCGCGAGTATTTCGACGCTTACGCGCGCGTGGCTAAAAAGCTGAAAAAAGCCGCGTTTTTCGGTGAATTCGGCGATTATCTCGATCTCGAGGCCGACGAGCGGACTCCCGGCGAGTTCAAGGAGCTTCTCTCGTGGATCTCGGACGCGGGCATTCAGATCGCCTGTTCGTGGCAGTTTTCCGCGAAGTCGCTTTACGTAACGACCGATGGCAACGACGGCAAAAAACTTGAATCGATACGCGAAGCCAACGAGGCGTTTCAGGCGGCGGGGAAGCAGGATGCCGGGCTGTACTGGTCGCGTTACTGAGCGACGCGGCGTCTGATCAGGCGTTTTACGGAAAACGGTGTCAGGGTGTTAACGCGATAAGGTGATAAGGCGAGAAGGTGATAATATGAAACTCGACGAAATACATCTGCGCGATCCGTTCGTGCTGGCGGAAAACGGCCTCTATTACCTGTACGGGACCCGCAGAGGCGAGCTGATCAAGAGGATCCCCTGGCAGGGGCTGGACGTCTACGTATCGTCCGATCTCAACGAGTGGAGCGAGCCGAAGGAATGCTTTACCCGCCCGGACGGATTCTGGGCCGACAGGGATTTTTTCGCGCCCGAGGTCCATAAGTATAAAGGGGCTTATTATATGTTCGCGAGCTTCCGGAGCGAGACGCGGCTGCGCTGCTCGCAGATCCTGAAGAGCGACAGTCCCGAAGGACCGTTTCTTCCTTTCTCGGACGGGCCGATTACTCCTGAAGAATGGGCATGTCTCGACGCCACGTTCTACGTTGACGACGACGGAACGCCGTGGACCGCGTTCTGTCACGAATGGACTCAGGCCGGCGACGGAACGATCGAAGCTATGCCGCTTCTCCCGGATCTTTCGGCGCCCGCCGGGCCGCCGGTCACAATCTTGCGCGCGAGCGGGGCGGAATGGTCATATTCGCTTATCGATCCGACCAGCAGGAATTTTGTGACTGACGGGCCTTTTTTCAGGCGCGGCAGAAACGGCAGGTTGTATATGCTCTGGTCGGGTTTTCGCGCCGGGCCTCAATATTGGTACGTACAGGCGCTGGCTGTCAGCGACAGCGGGAGCATTCTCGGTCCGTGGAGGCACGCGGACAGGTTTATTTATGATCGCGACGGCGGACACGGCATGATTTTTGACGGGTTCGACGGCAATCTGTATCTTATCCTCCACAGCACGAACGTCGATCCGAACGAGCGGCCGCGGTTGTTCAGAATCAACGAGACCGAAGAAGGGTTTGAGATCGTGTAAAACCGAAGCGGCTGCCGTGCGCGGCGCTGCCGCGTAAAGCGGTGAAGGATCAATTTTTGATAGTCTCAAGGGAGATTCAGAAACAAGTGGATTTCCCTTGAGTTTTTTTGTCTTATAGTTATCGGGACTCTGAATCCGGATGCGCAACCGGGGACGGCGGCAACCGGGGACGGCGGCAACCGGGGACAGACCAAGGTTGCATGATTATCTACGAATTGTAGAATTCCGGGAAATAACGGGAAATAAGTCGGAAAAACCATTATGGCAGCGTGCTTTTCGCCGTTTCATAGGTCCGGTACAAAGGTGCGGAAACAGAGGTCTGTCCCCGGTTGCAGCATTTGCCGGGGACAGGGTATCTGAAAGCTGTGTAACCGTGCTCCAACAGTGCTCTGTCCCCCGTTGCGGTATTCTCTACGCATAGTAGAATTCCGGAAAATAACGGGAAATAAATCGTTAAAACCATTATGACAGCATGCTTTTCGCCGTTTCGATGATTATATCGACATTCTCCTGAATCCGGAAAAGTTCGGCAGCGGTCAGCAGGAGGAAAACTGACCGTCTCCCGCCGAGGCCCGGAAAAAA
>CADBOE010000169.1 GCA_902796205.1 uncultured Ruminococcus sp.
CCGCTCATAAATGGAAATTCTTGTCGCAAATGACGTAAATAACCATCCGCCGCCGGTTTTCTCATAAACGTAATCAAAAGAGCCGGTATAATCATTTTCAAACGTGAAGTCCGCGTGACAGACGATCTTATCTGCGGAAAATACGGGGAACGAATATTCAGCTTCTCCCGTGTCGTAAGAAAACTGAGGAGTCAGATAGCGCCAATAGACCTGATCCTCTTCGAGATCGAAGACGACGGCTTCGCCTGCCAGTGAGCTGATAACGGAACCGGAAAAATATTGTTCAAGAAACGACATAAATACTGCCGGACGGCTGAAGCCGCCGATCAGTCTCGTCATTTTGTCATCACGGTTGTAAACAGAGCTGAGCTCGGTATATTTCGGAATGAACAGCCGGTCGAATTCGGCGACCCGTGAATTTGTATTGTTATATTCTGGGCGCGTGTACATTGCCGCCGCAGCCTCAGCGTCTTCAAGGATGTGCAGGAATTCTTCACGGGAAAAAGGACATTCCCCGGCGAGAACGGTCGTCTGCGCCGGAAGGGCAATGCAGACACAGATCATGCAGATGAACAACGTTAAAAAAATTTTAATATTTGTGTTACGCTGGCGCAACGCATCTGCGCCTTTTTCCGAACGATGAACAAACATGTTTTCCTCCCTCAAACTACGTCCGTCAGCGAGTCTGTGATAAGATCTGCGTTCCTGACTCCGTATCTATTGTCAAAGACATTGTACAAAATTTCAGCGAGCCGCGCAAGCGTTTTTTCATAATAATTACAAAAAAATACGCAAAAAAATGCAAATAATGTTGCGTTTTCGCTTATTTTCGCCTCGTTTAGCGCGGCAACCGGCTGACATTGCAACTATGCAATAAAACGCAGGCAAAAATTATCCGTGACCAATCATTTCCCGATATTTCCCGGAACGTGCCGAAACCGCAACCCGGGACAGACCCGCGTTGCCCGCTCCCCGGGTGCAACGGGGGACAGACCCGGGTTTACGCCATCGCTTCCGGGAAGCCTCAAATGCTGAAAAGCACGCAGCGATCAGCATTTGCCGGTTTTATTTCCCGATATTTCCCGAAACCGGCCGAAACGGCAACCGGGGACAGACCCGGGTTGCCGTTGATCGCAAGTTACGAAAAACTTACGAAAAAAATGCGAAAAAATCATGCAAATCGTCAATAAAAGTCGGTTGAACTTATTGTATTTACCCGGCGTTGTTGGTATAATGGTGCTACCAAACCACTTACAGGAGGTATATTATGAACAAAACCGAATTGATTTCCGCAGTAGCAGTTGCAGCAGGCATTTCGAAAAAAGACGCCGCCGCGGCAGTTAACGCCACGTTTGACACGATCGCAGCAGAGCTTGTCAAAAAAGAGAAAGTTCAGCTCATCGGCTTCGGAACGTTTGAGACCAGAGAGCGCACCGCTCGCACCGGTATCAATCCGAGAACAAAAGAGAAAGTCAAGATCGCCGCAACGGTTGCCCCCGCTTTCAAAGCCGGAAAGGCCCTCAAGACCGCTGTCAACGTCAAGAAGCGCGCCAAGAAAAAAGCCTGATAAAATCAGCAACTCGTCAGCCGCACGGCTGACTGACCGTAAGCAGGCAGGCTGACGTCATTGTCGGCCGACCTGCTTTTATGGCCGAAATCGGCGTTGCCGCCTACACTTTCGTAAAACTGACAGGAGGAAGAAAATGTCTTTTCTTGATAAATTGAAAAAATCAGCCGCTCCGGCACCCTCTGTACCAGGAGAAAAGGCTTTCGTATTTGAAAACTTCCCTACCACCTTCGAGGCATTCAAAGCACTGCCCGAAGCGTCGCTCAAGGATCGCGACGGCGTCATCGCCCTTACGGTCGTTGCCTTCAATCTTTATCCCGTAAACCCCGCCCTGTCCGAAGAAATGCTGAACTTCCTTAAAGGACCCGAACCCCTCTCCAATCAGGATAAAGCCCTTATCAGGGACCAGCTCAGGGACAAGGACTATCTCCCCCGCTCGTATTTCGAGGGCGCGACTCCGGCAAACAATTACGAGCCGGCCGAGCCGTACACGATCGTCGTGCGCGAAAACGCCCACAGCAGAGACGCGGAATCCGAAGGCTACTACACCGCTTACGTAAAATCCGGCGGAGCCGACAACGGCCGTCCGGTCACCGTACGCACCAAGCCCTCCACCGGCGAGTGGTTCCTTTCCAATTTCTCCGGCTTCCTTCCGGGCATAAGGGTCCCCGAAGCTCAGGATCCGTGGGCCTGACGGCGTCATATATCGCAAACAAAGGGGACGTGCTCTCTCGGTGCGCCCCCTTAATATTATCAGAATACAGCAGCATACGGGGGAAAACATGTTTACATTATTTACCGACACCGACACCGACATCACGCCGAAAATCGCGGCGGAATACGGATATAAACTCATCAGCATGCCGTTCAGCGTTGACGGAAAAACGGTGTATCCATACGCCGATTCGGACGAATTCGACACGCACGCATTTTACGATTCCCTCCGGGCCGGGGCGCTTCCCACCACCAGCGCCATCGGCGAATCTCAATACGAACAATATTTCGAGCCCGAATTCAGCGCGGGCAAAGATATCTTATACGTTCATTTTTCGCGGGCAATGACGGCCACGTTCGAAGCGATGGACCGCGCGGTCGCCCGTCTCAGGGAAAAATATCCGGAACGAAAATTCTACGCCGTCGACACAATGGGCATAACGATCTGCAGCATGAACATATGCCTCGAGATCGGCGACATGTACAAGGCCGGAAAAACGCCGGAAGAGATCGTCGGTTGGGCCGAAAAAGAAGTGCTCCATTACGGAACGTATTTCATCGCCGACGACCTCAAATTCTTCCGCAGAAGCGGGCGCGTCAGCGGCCTGAAAGCCACGATGGGAGATCTGATGGGCGTACGCCCGCTGATATATATGAACAGCGAAGGGAAAATGGTCAACTTCGGCTCCGTCAGGGGCCGCAGGAAAGCCCTTCAGCAGCTCGTCGACATTCTGGAACAGAAGGGCGAAAATGCCGAGGAGCACCGGGTGATAATCGGAAACACGGACGCTCCGGAGCTCGTCGCAGAAATAAAAAAAATGATCACGGACCGTTTCGGCGACAGATACAGGATCATCGAAGCCGTAACGAATCCCACCGCCGGAAGCCATTGCGGCCCGAACGGCGTTGGTCTGTGCTTCAGAGTCGGCAGCCGCTGACGGGAGGACGTTATGGTCAGCGTTGTCCCTGTGCGAACCGGAAAACAGCAGAAGGATTTTCTCGATTTTCCTCTGCGCCTCTACGCGGATTGCGAATATTTCGTCCCGCCGCTGTACGGCGATGAAAAGAAAATATTCGGTAGCAGATGCGTTTACAACGACACCTGTGAAAGCGAGTTTTTCCTCGCGTACAGAGACGGCGCCGTTGCCGGCAGGATCTCCGGAATTATTCAGCGCGCTGCCAACGAAAAAAACGGCGAAAAACGGGTCCGCTTCACGCGATTCGACTGCGTTGACGACCCCGAAGTGGCGGCGGCGCTTTTCGGCGCGGTTGAAAACTGGGCGCTGTCAAAAAACATGGACACCGTATGCGGCCCTCTCGGATATTCAGATCTCGAACGCGAAGGTCTTCTGACAGAAGGCTTCGACCAGCTTTCGACGTTCGAGGAGCAGTATAATTACGAATATTATCCGCGTCTCATCGAAGGACTCGGTTATAAAAAGGAAGTCGACTGGACGGAGCAGAAGCTTTATCTCCCCGCGGACGAAAAAGAAATAGCCGACATGGAAAAAATGGCCGGTTTCGTGCTGAAGCGCTACGGTCTCACCATAGGGCGCGCGAAAAACGTGAACGACTTTCTCGAAAAGTACGCCGACCCGTTTTTCGAGCTGCTCGACGAGGCGTACAAGGATCTTTACGGCACGGTGCCGTTTACGGACGGGATGAAAAAGATGATGATCGACAATTTCAAGCTGATTATCGACCTGAAATACGTGCTGGTGATACTCGACGGTGACGGAAAGCTCATCTGCCTCGCCATCTGTTTTCCGTCGATCGCCCGCGCCGTCAGACCGTCCGGCGGAAAGCTCACGCCCGCGGCTCTCGTGAGGCTTCTTAAAGCGATAAAGAAACCGCGCGTGCTCGATCTCGGGCTCGTCGCCGTTCATCCAGATTATATCAACCGCGGAATACCGGCCGTAATGTGCGCCGGCCTGATGCGCATGCTCGGCAGCGACGGCATAGAATACGCGGAAACTAATCTCAATCTCGAGGACAATTATTCAATACTGAATCTCTGGAAGAGGTTCGGTTCAGTGCAGCACAAAAGGCGGCGCGCGTACGTGAAATATATAGGAGACGCGGCCGGTAGCGGAGCCGCCGACAGGAGTGAAGAATAATTATGATCAGACTGATTATCGACACGATGGGCGGGGACAACAGCCCCGGAGCGAATATTGAAGGCGCTCTGAACGCCCTTGCCGACAACCCGGACCTTCATATCATATTTACCGGCGACGAAGAGGTCATAAAGCGTCACGTTTCCGGCCAGGGCCTCGCGGACGCCTCGAGGATCGATATTGTACACGCCCCGGACGTAATCACAGGAGAGGACAAGCCCACGGACGCCATCAGGATGAAAAAAGAGAGCTCCATGATGAAGGGCATCCGCCTGCTCCGCGAAAACGACGACGCGGACGGGATGGTATCGACCGGCGCGACCGGATCGCTCGTTGCCGCCGCCACGGTGCGGATAGGACGGATCCGCGGACTCCACCGCCCCGCGTTCTGCCCGATATTGCCCACGATGGACGGCAGGATAGTCGGAGTGTGCGACAGCGGCGCGAACGTCGATTGTTCGCCGGAGCAGCTCGTCGAATTCTCGATCATGGGAAGTATGTATATGAAAGCGGCGTTCGGCATCGAAAATCCGCGGATAGCGCTGCTGAATATAGGAACGGAATCGGAAAAAGGCGACGCGCTTCACAAGGAGGCGTACAAGCTTATCGCGAAGGTTCACGGTGACAATTTCGTCGGGAATATGGAGGGCCGCGACCTGCTTTCCGGGAGATACGATCTCGTTGTGTGCGACGGTTTTTCGGGCAATATCATGGTGAAGACTACCGAAGGCACCGCTCTGTCGCTTCTCAAAAAAATCAAAAGTGATATATATTCAAGCGGCATTTACAAATTCGGCGCGCTGTTCCTCAAGAAAATGTTCGAAGAGGAAAAAGAGTTTATGAATTATCAGAATTACGGCGGCAGCGTGCTGCTCGGCACGGAGAAGATCATCGTGAAGGGCCACGGCAGCAGCAATTCAACGGCCGTCCGCCGCTGCGTCGAGCAGGCTGTGACAATGAAGAAAAACGGTCTTAACGAAATGATACGCGCCGGTATAGAGGAATGGAAAGAGAAAGCCGACGCGCTTTCGAGGGAGGAATGATATTATGTTTGAAAAAGTTCGTGATATGCTTATCAGCCAGCTGAAACTGAATAACGTTGAGATCACTCCCGAATCCCGCATAAAAGAGGATCTGGGCGCCGATTCGCTCGACGTTCTCCAGATGCTCATGACGCTCGAGGAGGATTACGGATTCGTGATCCCCGATGAGAATCTCGCCGAATTCAAAACGGTCGCCGATATCGTGGATTATTGCGAAAAACATTGACGGCGGTGACTGACGCTGACGGGCGTCGGCCGGCGGACAGGAGGCTGCGCACGGCGCGGAACGGTGACGGACAACGGACCGGACCTGCGCGGCGGAATTGCCCGTACCGTCTGGATTGCATCAAATTCCCCGATTAACGAACGTTTATGCCCGGCGCCTTGCTTTCGTGCCCGATGATCGGATCGGGAGCGTCGCGGGCTGTGTGCTTGTATTGCGGTTCTGTTTTTCAGGCCGGAATTTACCGGTTCAGAACCAGTAGTCTTTCATTTTTGACAAGAATTCTTCTGTTATCGGATATCCGGAACTCTCACCGATAACAGAGTCAATGCCGCAATACGGGCAAAGCGCCGTCTCCTTCGCGTCGTGAACCCACTCATGAATTTCGGAAGGGGCAAATATTGATAGACAGAAAAAGCATCCGCATTTCCTGTCGTGTAAAAGCATAGGTTTATTATTTGTGCAAAAGCTGTGTGCGACGATTATATTTTGATCCATTCCGACCTCCGTAAAGCCCGCTTTTCGGAAATACCAGGCCACCGCCGGACCTGTCCGGTCAGCGGTTCAGCCGCGGCGTCACGTCAGACCCGAATCGCGTTCACGCTCCATTCTGAAATCAACGGCTTTCTTGAGGTAGTCGAGATAGCCGTCATCCTGGCTCATCTCCTTGCCGTGGGTATCCGACAGCTTTGCCACCGGCCGGCCGTTCACGTATTGCAGCTTTATGACGATATTCAGCGGCTCCACGCCCGTATCGTTCGTGATGAACGTTCCGATGCCGAACGAGACTTTTGCCCTCCCGCTGAAATGATCATACAGCTCCTGCGCCCTGTCGAAATCGAGTCCGTCGCTGAAAAGCAGGAGCTTCGTCCGCGGATCGACGCCGTATTTTTCGTAATGCGCTATCATTCTTTCTCCCCACTCGAACGGGTCGCCGGAATCGTGGCGGACGCCTGAGTAGTTGTTGACCATGGCGCGGTTGAAATCCTTCAGGAATATTCCGGTTGTGATCGTATCGGTGAGGGCGGTGCCGTTGTCGCCGCGGTAATAATCGTACCAGTCCTCCATCGCGTTTCGGTTGGTATAGGCGAGCGGTATCGAATCGATCCCCTGATACATCTGAACGAATTCATGCGCGTACGTTCCCACCGGTGTGAGGCCGAATTTTTTTGCGAGATATACGTTGGACGTTCCGACCATGTTGCGGTTGACGAGGCGGTCCCGGAGCTCGTGAACGACGTGCGAAGCCCATTCGCGCGAAAGCCTCCTTCTGCAGCCGAATTCGGCGAATCTGAACGTATAACGTCCGCTGTTGAAATCCTCTATTTTCTTTTCGAGCCGCTCTTCGGCATTTTTCCGGAGCTCCGCATAATCGTATTTCATCCGGAAATAGACCTCGTTTACGATTTCGAGGAGGTAAATCTCAAACAGCGTGGCGATGTAAAGCGGGCCCGTAACGTTTATTACAAGCTCTCCGCCGGGAGTGAGTCCGGTTTCGACGTAGCTGCCGATCGGCCGCCAGAGACGCATGAATTCAACGTACGACGGCTTCATGAAGCGGATTGAGCGAAGATAATCAAGCTCGCTGTCGCGCATCGTAAGCGTGCAGAGATGCGCTATCTGATCGTTGATCTCGTCAAGCATTTCTTTCGTAAAGACGACGCCCTCGTTCCTGCATTTGAAGCAGTATTCGCCGGTGAGTTCCGGATGGTGCGACAGCATCACCGCCTGCATATTGAATTTGTAAAGATCTGTGTCGAGCAGCGACTGCACGACCGGTTCAAGTTTCATATCCGCTTTCTCCGTTTCTCTGTTAATGATTTATTATTCGTATGATTTTACGTATGATTTTAAGCGTATCGCCGTATCGTTCGTTTCGCGTTCGTTCAGCGTTCGTTCAGCGTTCACGCCGCCGTCCGCAGGAAAACCGCCGGTGGATCGCAGGGCCGTTATCCGCACCGGGATCTGCGTTCTTCTTCCGGCCCGTTATCGCCATCTGTCGGCATCAGCGCCGTTATCCGCGGCCAGCGGCTTACAGACTGGCGGTACGACCGTTTCCCTCCGACGCCAGCATCGCCTCGCGCATCGCGCCGAAGCTTTTATGAAGGGCGCGCGGACAATATCTCTTCCAGCTTTCCTCGTCGCCTTCGCACAGCCATTCGCGCATCGCCGTAGCGGATATATCTATCGTTTTCGGAACGTATAATTCCGATATATCCTCGCCGCAGTCGTCGAACCAGCTCACCCGGCGTTCCTCTCTTCCGGATACGAGAAGCTCAGGGACGGAGCCGAGCGATTTGACGGCGGCCCTCAGGACGTATGCGCCCCACGCCGGGACGTTGCCGACGCCGATATCCGGCAGCGGAGCGACGATCAGTCTGCCCGAACGTGATTCACGCGGAAAAACCGCGGTAAGCATTGACACCCGTTCGTCATACGACAGCGGGTTTTTCTCCGTGCGCGACTCCTGCGAAGATCCGACGAGCACCAGCACGCGTCCGCAAAGCTTCAGCGCCGTCCTGAATACGCGCTCGTGGCCGCTGTGAAACACCTGAAATCTTCCGACTATCAGCCCGCTTGCGTAAGGTCTCATCGCGCCGCCCCCGTTTCAGACCATTTTCGGCAGGCCCGCGTCGAACCCCTGTATCGGAGCGCGCTTGAACGCGCTTCCTCTGATTTTCGCGTCGATCTTTTCCTTCACGCCGGGTTCGGCTTCGCCGGTCCGGATGTATCTGTCGAGCTCCGAATACCTGAATCCGAAAGCGTCCTCGTCGGTCCGTCCGCAAAGGCCGTCGGAAGGCGCTTTTACCGCAAGCTCCTCCGGAATTTCCGGCATCGTGAGTCCTATTTTTACGACCTCGGAAGCGGTCAGCCCGCACAGGGGCGAAAAATCGCCGACGGCGTCCCCCCATTTCGTTTCCCAGCCGATCATCGTTTCCGAGAGGTTGCACGTGTTCGCGACGCGCCCGTTCATCGACTGTGACACGGCGTAAATGGTCGCCATCCGGATCCTCGGCGGCAGATTTTTCCTCGTCTGCTCCGACAGAGTCAACGGCTCGGCGCCGCAAAGTCCGGCAGTCCCTATTGCTTCCGTTACACCGCGCGTCGCGGCGGCAATATTTACGGTATATCCTCTGATTCCGAGCGAGCTTACGACCTTTTTCGAGTCGTCGATATCCGGCTGTACCCCGTCGGGCATCATCACGCCGACGACGCGTTCCGGGCCGAGAGCTCTCGCGCACAGGGCGGCGACGACCGTTGAATCCTTTCCGCCGGAGATTCCTATTACCGCGGGCGATCCGGGGCCGTTCTCCGCGAACCACTCTCTTATCCATTCTACCGCTCCGTCGCGTATCGCTTCGGCGTCGAAGCCGGTCTCTCCGCTGTCGCGATTGTCGTTGACAACGTCTATCTGGCAGCTTCGCATTGCCGCAAGTGCAGCCTCGTGAAGCCGGGGAGTCACGCCGGCGCAGCATGTCGCGTCCGCCGTGATAACAGAATCCGGAAAAGCAGCCCGGAGCAGCAACGCATTGGATATGACGCAAATGTCCGTGCAGAGACCGGCGATCTCGAATTCCGGCGGTTCGGTTTCGTCCGAAAGCTCCTGCTTCAGCCTGTTCACGACGTCGGCGGCTCCGAACGTGTATTTTTTTACGGTTTCAACTTCGACGTCTTTTCTTGCGAGGAGCGCCGCTTTTATCTGTTCGTTCAGCCCGTGTCCGCGGGTTCCGTCAACGCAGTGAACGACGGGCAGCTTTTTTCCTTCGAGCGAGTTTTCGTAAGTTTCGCTGAAATGCGTGTCGAGTGTGGCAATTATTTTATTTCCGCTGAAATGTTTTATTTTTTCAGCGCACGCCGGAACAATTTTCACTGCTTCGGACGTACCGAGTGAGCCGTCGATAAAGTCGTTCTGCATGTCGATAACGAAAAGATAGCGTTTCATTGCAAGTCCTCCCGGTGTTCTGATAACGTTTTGATAACGTTTTGGTGCCGTTTTAGCAATCCGGCAGCGTTCCGGAAATATGCCGCCGCTTGCGTCTGGCGTTTGAATTATACCACTTTCGGATATTGATTGCGACATAAATTCGATAGAGCTGCGAGGCCGGAATCCCGGAAACCGGGGTCTGAAACCGGGGTCTGTCCCCCGTTGCACCCTGCTTTTGGGGACAGATCGGAAACCCGCGAAAACGGGGTCTGTCCCCCGTTGCAC
>CADBOE010000170.1 GCA_902796205.1 uncultured Ruminococcus sp.
TGCTTTTTTTGAGTGCACCTTCAGGGACTCGAACCCTGGGCCCACTGATTAAGAGTCAGTTGCTCTACCAGCTGAGCTAAAGGTGCGTGCGCTTTTCTTCCGCGCGTTTGCCATTGTACCATCTGAAACGAGGAATTGTCAACAATTATTTTTTTGCGTTATTTTTTGTGTTATTTTTTGCAGAGTGGTCTTGCAGGCGTTATGTGAGGGAAACCGGGCGATAACCAATTGGAAGACACCCGCTGAAACCCGGGTCTGTCCCCCGTTGCATCTGTTCAGAGGACAGGGCTGAAACCCGGGTCTGTCCCCGGTTGCACCTCAGGCGGGGACAGGGGAGCTGCAACGCGGGTCTGTCCCCCGTTGCCGTCACATCCGGACCCGGGGATTATCGGAAAATTTTTGGAAATATCAGATAATAAATCCGAAAAAACCTTACAAATAAACGACTTTCGCCATTTCGGCGTCAATGAGTACGAACCCTGAAACCCGGGTCTGTCCCCCGTTGCACCTCTGCCGCACCCCTGCCGCACCCATGCCGCATCCCGTCGCACCCACCGCTGCATCGGCCGCCTCCTTCCGGGCCTTCCGGGCCGAGTTTTGTTTCAGTTTATTTTGAAAGAGTATTATCCGTACCGTTGGTCAGTGTATGGTTCCGGACCGGCCTCCGGATATCCGCCGGCCGGCGTGACGAAAGGAGAACAGTCAATGCGCAGGATACAGATAATAACGGATTCGTGCTCGGATCTGACACCGGAGCTGCTCGAAAAATACGGCGTTGACTACGCCAGAATGAACACGGTCCATAACGGCGATGTGAAGCAGGCCGATCTTTCCTGGACCGCCGATGAGGCTCATACGTTTTATGAGATGATGAGAAACGGCGAACGGATAACGACAACGCAGGTGCCTCCCGAGGAATTCGACAGAGTGTTCAGGAAGCATCTCGAGCTTGGTGAGGACGTCGTGTACATATCGTGTTCGAACAGGCAATCCGGCTCGATATTTACCGCCGAAAAGCAGGCTGAAAGCCTCCGCAAGGAGTATCCGGACGCCGACATAAGATGCATTGACAGCCTTCACGCCAGCACGGGCGAGGGAATGATCGCCATTCTCGCGGCCGAGTGCGCAGCGAAGGGCGGAACGATGGACCAGGTTGAAAGCAGGGCCCGCGAGCTCATCAGGACCACGCATGAATTCTGCACCGTACATTCACTTGACTACCTGAAACGCGCCGGAAGGGTAAAAGCGTCCGCGGCGTTCTTCGGAAATCTTATGGGAGTGAAGCCCGTCATCATTGCCAACACAGAAGGCGAGCAGACGCCGGTCACGAAAGTGAAAGGAAGGCTCAATTCTTTCAGAACCGTTGCCGCCCTCCTGAAGGACGCCATGAGCGGCGCCGCCGAAGGGGAGCACGGGACGGTATATATTGCCCACGCGGACTGCTCCGAAAGCGAGCTGGAACAGCTTTGCGAACTCATACGCGGCGAGCTCGGACAGGTGGAGATCCTTAAAGGGTACATGGGACCGATCATCGGAGCGTCGGTGGGTCCTGACGCGGTGGCGGTTTTCGGAATAGGCGGGCCGGTCAGAGATCAGATCTGAGACGGCTGAAAGGAAGGCGCTTATGTCAGCTTCAAACATTAACGGAATCGTATTTTTGCGTATGCTGTCTTCGGCGGCGGCCAATCTGAAAAAACACGAGGAGGAGGTCAACGACCTCAACGTATTCCCGATCCCCGACGGAGACACCGGGAGCAACATGCTTCTCACGCTGCTGGGCGGGGTATCGGATCCGGATTCCGGTGACGCGGACGTCGGAAAGGCCGCGAAGACTGCCGCCGACGGCATGCTGATGTGCGCCAGAGGCAATTCCGGCGTTATATTGTCCCAGTTTTTCAGCGGAATGGCTGACGGACTGTCCCGGTTTAACGAGACCGGACGCGACGGCCTTGCCGCTGCTTTTGAGGCGGGCGTCAGGAAGGCTTACGGAGCAGTCCTCGAGCCTGTCGAGGGCACCGTGCTCACGGTTGCCCGCGAAAGCTCTGAATTCGCGGGGGCGGCCGACAGCGATACGCCCGAAAAATTCCTCGGCGACGTGGTCGAGGCCGCGAAGCGCTCGCTTGCGAGGACGCCGGAGCTTCTCAAGGTGCTTAAAGACGCCGGCGTGGTAGATTCAGGCGGGGCCGGATTCATTTATATCGTCGAGGGAATGAAGGGCTCGCTCACCGGCGAGACCGGCGGAGACGCTTTTACGGAGTCCCGCGGAGGAGCACGTGAAGCGAAGGAAATCGATTACGAGCGGTTCACTTCCGATAGCGTTCTCGAATACGGATATTGCACCGAGGTGCTCGTGCGGCTCCAGAACTCGAAATGCGACGTCGAAAATTTTGACGTGGGTATCGTGAGGGATTTTCTGCAGACGGTCGGCGATTCCATCGTTGCCTTCCGCAGCGGCAGCGCGCTGAAAATACACGTACATACGATGACGCCGGACAGGGTGCTGGCCTATTGCCGCCGCTACGGCGAATTTCTCACCGTAAAGATCGAAAATATGTCGCTCCAGCACAGCAATCTTGACCCGGAAACGGCGGCGGGATCGGATTCGCCGAAAAAGCATATCACGACGAAGGCGAAGCTTTTCGGAATCGTATGCGTTGCCTCCGGCGAGGGTGTCGCGAGATGCTTCCGGGATCTGGGGGCGGACGAGATCATCAGCGGCGGGCAGAGCATGAACCCGTCGACGAAGGATTTCATTGACGCGTTTTCGGAGATCAACGCCGAACATATCATCGTTTTCCCGAATAATTCGAACATAATTCTCGCCGCGCAGCAGGCGGCGTCGATCTACAAAGACGCGAAGGTGACGGTGGTGAATTCGGTTTCGATCGGCCAGTGCCACGCCGCGCTTACGATAATGAATCCGCTCCTGCCTCCGGACGAGATGATAAGCGAAATGGAGGAATCGATGTCCGAAGTTGTCACCGCCGCCGTGTCGCGGTGCGTGAGAGACGCTCATCAGGACGTTTTCGACCTTCACAGCGGCCAGTACATCGGTTTTACGGGGAAAAAGGTCGTGAGCGCCGACAACGACCGTTTCGATACGGCCAGAATGCTCGTTGACGCCCTCGATTTCGGCGATCGTGAAGTTTGTATTATCTTTTCCGGCAGGGAAGCCGTTCCGGAGGAAACGGAAGAGTTGAAAGCTCACATCGAACGGACCCGGCCGTTCACTGAAGTCTACTGCGTGAACGGCGAGCAGGAAATTTACGATTATATTATCGTGCTCGAATGATCTTGACCGGCCGTCGATTTATGACCGGTATGAAAGGAAGCTGCCTGAATGCTGTTTGTGTATATTCTGATCGCGGTCCTGTGCTGCGTATGCGCCTATCTGCTTTGCGGGCTGAACCCCGCCATTATCCTTTCAAAGAAAATATACGGCAGGGATATCCGTAACGAGGGCAGCGGAAACGCCGGATTTACTAATTTCAAGCGTGTGTTCGGCTCGAAATACGCCTGGTGGGTCTTTGCGATAGATCTGCTCAAAAGCGCGGCCGTTTTCGCTTTGTGCGGAGGCGTGTTTGCCGCTTCCGGACTCGGCTGGATCAACGGCGTGTGGTGCTCCGGCGTGTGCGGCCTTCTCGGTCACGCGTATCCCGTATGGTACGAGATGAAGGGCGGAAAAGGTTTTCTGTGCTGCCTTTCGCTCGCTTTTCTGCTCGACTGGCGGTGCGGATTGCTCGCGTTCGGCGTGATGGCGCTGATCGTTCTGACGGTCAGGATAATGTCTCTGGCTACTCTTTCCGGGTTGCTCGGGGCGGCGGTCCTGATGTGGTTCGTGTGTCCGTCGCTTCCGGCGCGCGTCGCTTTTACCGCGTGCGTCGTTTTCGTGTGGGTGCGCCACCGCGAAAATCTCGCGAGGCTCGTGAAGGGCAAGGAGAGCAGGTTCAGTTTCGGCGGCAGAACGCGGGACTGAATTATCTGAATTATCTTATCTTTTCTTTTTTTGTTCTGTCCGGTGCGGACGCCCGGACTGTGCGGCGCGGCCGAACCGTCCGGGAGCTATTCGGTTGCCGCCGATATCACGAATTCGGTCAATCTTTCGCGCGCGCCGGGCGAGAATTCCCCGTGGCGGCAGTTTTTCATGCGGATGTATTCGACGGAATTGCCGGCGCTTCTCAATTTCGATACGTAGTCGTCAATATCGCTTACAGGGAACAGCTCGTCGTCGCAGTCGCTCATTACAAAATACGGAACGTGCGGCATGCGCGTGAGCATTGACGACGGAGAGACCGAACGGATCGCTTTTTCGAGCGGCATATCGTATGCGGCAACGGCGCTGATGAATGTGCGCGGCAGCGATTCGAGAACGTTCATTCCCGCTTCGGCGTCAACGCACGGACAGGTTACGGCACATGCCGTGACACGGTGCACGGAATCCGCGGTGTAAACGAGCCCGCTAAGGCCGCCCATGCTTCCTCCGGTCGCTATGAGCGGGCTGTCGTTCGCGAGCAAATACCTGGCGCGTACGGCGTCCACCGTAAGATCGGTCATCCTCACCGCACCGCGGTTCATCCAGCTCCACGGTCCGGTAAACATATACAGAAGGATCAGTCCGTGGGCCGCAAGCTTTTCCGCGTATTCGCCGTTATATTCTCCGGTGTCCTGCGAACCGCCGAGACACGATCCTCCGCCGAGTCCGGGAAATTCGAGCACTATGCCCCTGTGCTGCGCGGAAGAGCCTCCGAACAGGTGCAGATTCGTGCTGCAGAAGCGGGAAAAATTGTTTTCGTTGACGTATGCGACGTCGCTTTTATACCTTTTCATTTATTCCTTTATTCCTTTGTCCCTTTGTCCATTTGTCCCTTTGTCCATTTATCCATTTACCCTTTTATCCCTCCGGGACGTAATCCGGATTTGCCGCCACGGTGCCGAGCGCGGCATGGTTCGCGGCAAGCTCTTTTTCGGTCAGCGCACGGTCGTAGAAGCGGAGGCCGGTGATGGTGGCGTTGTACGATCTCGTTCTGTCGGGGTGGCCGATAAACATATTGCCGGCAATGCCCGTCGTCGACGCGGCGCCTCTGTCGGCGATCAGTTCACCGTTGACGTACAGCTCGACCACGTCGCCGGATATGAACGTGACGGCGATGGTGCATTCCCTGCATGTCTCGACGGCGTTTCCGACCATGTTCGGACGCTGCCCGATGCCGTTGTTGCATTTGAATTCAAGCGTGTCGTCGTTTCTTCTGATGAAAAGTGCGAAATTGTCGTTTCCGTCGCTGTTCAGGAACGTCGCGTAATCGGCGCCCGTGATCTCGAAATCTTTGATGGAGATCTCGACCGTGTATTCGTCTGAATTGATCAGTTCGGCGATCGCTTCGGGCAATACTATTTTTTGCGCGCTGACGTACAATCCGTTTTCGTTCCATGCGCACGCGTCGGAGAGGGTGAGGTCGATGCCGTTCCCGTTTCCGGAAAGATCCTGCCATGTTGCCGCCTCGGTGTCCGGGCCGTTTTCGGTGTTGTAGTTTCCTTCGTAAAGGGCGACGAGACCTTTTGTAGAGTACGGGATGAGCAATTTACCCGCCGCCGGTTCTTCGGTCGGTGCTTCCGTGGGGGGCTCTGTCGGCTCTGCGGTGGGCGGCGCTGTCGGTTCGGCTGTTGGCGGCGCTGTCGTTTCTCCGGACGCTGTCGCGTCAGGCTCCGCGGTCTTTGTATCGGTTGTGTCGGTGACAACGGGCCCGGCGGTGGATTTTTCGTTCACGGCAGTCCTGCCGCACGCGGACAGAGCTGTCAATAACACTGCGGCTGCGATGAGCGCAAGCAGTCTCAATGCGTTCTTTTTCATTTCTAATACCTCCTGTATCGTTGTGGCTTGATTTTACATCAGCTGCCGCGGGAAGTCAACGTCCTTCGGCGTACGTGCGGGACGCGGCGCCGTGACGGAAAAGGAAAAAATGAAACGATGAAATGATGAAATGATGAAACGATGAAAAGTCCGGGAGCCGGAAGGGAAGAACGAAACGGAAACCGGGTTGCCGGGCAATCCGGCAACCGGCAACGGGGGACAGACCCCGGTTTCCGATCCGGTGTCATTGAAACAGATAATAGCTGAAAGCAAGCTGCGGCAAGGGATTTCCGAACTTATTTCCGGATATTTCCAGCTCTCCAGAAATTATTTCCGTTTATTTTCCGGGGGTATGGCCGGCGCCGCCGAGCCGGTTGATGGCGAAGTGCAACCGGGGACAGATACCGATTTCTGCCCTGTCCCCGAGAAGGTGCAACGGGGGACAGACCCGTGTTTTGCCTCTTCCACGCGAAGATGCAACCGGGGACAGACCCCGGTTTCCGTGCTGTGCCCGCCGCAGGCAGACCTGAGGCAGTCGGCGGGGCAAGCCGGACGGGAGAAAATAAAA
>CADBOE010000171.1 GCA_902796205.1 uncultured Ruminococcus sp.
CATAACCTTTCAAAAAATTCCTGAATCTCACGGTTTTAAAGCCATGAGGTTCAGGATATCTTTTTTGTTTTTTGTCAAAGTCGGGTTCTACCACGTTCGGACGCCGATGTCAACCGGAAAAATGTGCAACGGAGGACAGACTGCAACGGGGGACAGACCCCGGTTGCCGGCCTCCTGTACCATAACTCCGAAAAACCGGAAACCGCGCTGCCATGCGGTTCCCGCCGGCTTATTTCCCGATATTTCCAAATATTTCCTGATATTTCCCGATCCGGGCAGAACCCGCAACCGGGGACAGACCCGGGTTGCACCCGGGTCTCAACTCCCTGTCCCGGCAAAAGGGCAACGGGGGACAGACCCCGGTTCAGGCCGGCCATGAGACTCTTTGCAACACGTTGCGTTGGTGTTATAATTTCCCCCGTCAAATCACAAAAACGGAGCATCACACAATGGAACACGACAGTACAGCCATAAGAGAGTATTGCGAAAATGAATACTTCGTCAGCGTTGACGGCAGGGAAACCGCATACTATCACACGAAAAACGCGAACAACGACGGCGCCGTCCGGGCAGAAGAAAGAAAATCCGGAGGAAAAGCCGAATTAAAAAGCGAAAGCGAAAACGAAAACGAAAGCGAAGGCAAAGGCGAATGGCTCGCGCTGGCCACCGCGGACGCGAGGATAAAAACGGAATGCGTCAGCGAACGGCCCGGAAACAGCGGCGCCGAAATCCGCCGCACCGTACTGACCAACACGGGCTCCGGAAACATACTTGTCAACGACCTCAGCGCCGTTGTCGTCGCCGGCATCGGAAAGGACGGGATCCGCCCGTGGCGCAGGCACAGATTCGTATTGCATTTCGCCCACAGCTGCTGGCAGGGCGAGGCGCAATGGCGGCACGTCTGCGCGGAAGACGCCGGACTTTACCGCACGTACAACCACGGTTCACAGTCAACGTTCAGGCTGCAGTCGAAAAGCTCGTGGTCAACGTGCCAATACGAGCCGGTGCTGCTGATCGAGGACGTTGAAACGCGCAGGACGTGGTACGTGCAGATGCGCTGCGGGCACGCGTGGTCGATCGAGGCCGGCATACGCGGATACAGGAACGATACGGAGCTGTGCATCGTTGCCTCCGACTGCTTCGAATGGAACAACGGCTGGCGCAAGGAGCTGAAGCCGGGCGAATCCCTGTACACCTCGGAAGCGGCGGTCGGCTGCGTTGACGGCGGCTTCGAAGAGGCGGTCGCGGATCTGACGAAAGCGTCGAGGGGCTCGATGCGATCGGCCTTCCCCGGCGGCGTCCCCCCGCTTTGCTATAACGACTACATGAACGCGCTGTGGGCTCTCCCCGACAGGGACAAATCGCTGCGGCTCATCGATGCCGCGGCCGGGGCAGGCGCAGAATATTACGTTATCGACGCCGGATGGTACCGCGCGGTCAACGAACAGGGCGAACCGGCAGGTCTCGGCGGCTGGGAGATCAACGACGCTCTCTTCGGCGACGGCGGTCTCCGCTCTGTCTTCGCCCGCATCCGCGCCAGAGGAATGCTGCCCGGCATATGGCTCGAACTCGAGTCCGCCGAAGCGGGCGCGCCCATCGTAAAAGAAAACCCCGGGCACGTGCTGCGGAAGCTCGGCCGCCCGGCGGGAGGAGCGCGGATGCTGCTCGACTTCAGAAAAAAACGCGTGCGTGATTACCTTGAAGACGTTATCGCCCGCCTGTACGGCGCCGGCGTCCGCTATATCAAAAACGACTATAATTCAAACACCGGCCCGTGGATCGACCCGGACGGGCCGGAATCGCTGCGCGAGCACTCGGCGGCGTTTGTGAAATTCATTGACGCCGTACGCGTGAAATGGCCTGACCTTGTTCTCGAAAACTGCGGAAGCGGCGCGATGAGATCGGACCTCGGCACCCTCGCGGCGTTCCATCTCCAGTCCGTCAGCGACCAGGAGGATTATTTCCGCCTGCCGTCGATCGTATCAGGCTCTGAGGCGTGTTATCCGCCGGAGCGCTGCGGCATCTGGGCATATCCGTTCCCCGTTCCGATCGACGAGCGCGAAACGTTCAGGCCGTCCCCGGAATTCACCGCGCGGTTCGCCGGCGGAAGACTGACCGCCTACAATATGGTGACGGGGCTCGCCGGCCTGATGTATCTTTCCGGCAGGATCGACTGCGCGGACGCGGCAAATATGCGGCTGATCAGAGACGCGGCGGTTCTTTACAAAAAATACAGGAGCAATATTTCCTCGGCGGTCCCGGTATATCCGTCAGGCACGTTCGACGTTGACAGCGACGGGGTCAATACGTTCGGGCTCCTCGACGAGGCCGGAGGGCTGCTGCTTCTTTACGTATGGAACAACAGCGGCGAAGCGGAAAGCCGCTTCGCCGTTGATATCTCGAAATATATCCGCTGTGAAACCGCGTCCGTCGAGGAGACGTACCCGCCGCTGCCCGGATACGGACTGTCGCTGTCCGTTTGCGAAACGGGCGGAGCCGGCGCAACAGCCGCAACGGGCGGACCGGTCGCAACAGCCGAAACAGCCGCAACGTGCGGAACGGTCAGAACGTTCGCCGTCGCCTCCCTGCCGGAGGGTCAGTCGGCGCTTTTCGCGGCGATAAGATCTCCCAGAGCGGTGCGCAACTTGTAAAACAGTTCCGTATCCGTGCTGTAAACGCCGAGCGAGGTCGTGATCTGCTTTATTATGAGATCGGACGTTCCCTCGCCGTAGAGGTTATCGAGAATTGTAAAATAATCATAATCGTCCACGCCGTCGCGCACGGATTCGAGTCTCAGCGATCCGATCGGGCCGGGATATCCGTCATTTCCGTATTTTTCAACGTACTCGGGAAGCGCTCCGCCCGGATAGATCAGCACGCCGTTGCCGTACGTGTCAACGACCTGGCCGCCGACCGAGTGCTCGTATTTTTTTGTCCACTGTTTCGTATTTTCCCATTCGTTGACCATATAGTACAGGAAGCCGTCGACGTTATACAGCTTCTGCTGCCAGAACAGCAGACGGTGCTTCACGGACTCGTCGTTTATCGACAGCGTTATTTCCGGATTGTGCGGGAATCTGGTTATGTACCACCAAACCTCGTCTCCGCCCGCCTGCTCGGCCGCCATTCTGTCTTTGAAAACTCCGAACCGGTTTTCGAACGCAGCCGAATAAAAGTTCGTATAAAGGTTTTTGACAAATTTCTTGTCCTCGGCCGTGTTGAAGAAATAGGTTTTCGGGCACCATACCGTCACGTCGTTCGCGAGATAGCCGAAGAAATCCTTCGAGCCCACGTATGTGTTGTAGTGGATCGGGATTATCAATTTGTGCGCGCCGAAAATATCGGTATATAGTTTGTTATAGTTGATGATTTTATTGAGAGCGACCGTTGAAAGAGGCTCGTCCCCTTCGTTCGGATAGAAATACGCCTTGTCGAGCCATTCCTGCTTCTTTGAAACTCTGTTATAGGCGGCCTCGACGTACGCCCTCAGGTACGCGTCGCTCGTGGTGGCCTCCGGATGTATCTTCCAGCAGAGCGTGTAGGCGTTCATGCGGGGATCGTCCAGATACTTCTCCACCCTGTCGTCCCAGAACTGGCCGCGCTTCGCGTACGGAAGAGTGTAGCAATTGATCCTGTTTTCGAGAAGATATTCGTAATAAAGCGCGTAAAGATCGTCTTCGAGACCGTCCTTCGTCGTGTCTTCCCTGTTCGCCCCGACGATCACGGCCCACTCGTTCAGGTCCGAAAGCGTCTTGCAGCTCGACGCAAGCGGCAGCGCGAAATTCCAGACGTAGGCATAGACCTTCGCTTTTTTGATCTCCATGCCTCCGGAATCCTTCAGCGTTATCATCGCCGAATACTGACCGGAGGGCGTATTCGTTTTTGATTTGACCTTTATGATGAACATTTGGCTGCGTCCGGCCTTCAGGTCGAATCCGTGCTCCACTACCGGGATCGGGTCGGCGACGGTCTTTCCGTCAACGCCGTCGAAATACCAGCCGTAGCACAGCTCGTGTTCAAGAATATTGCCATTGGAATCCCTGAAATCGCTTACTTCTATGGTCAGGCCCGTCTTTGCCTTTGTCGAAGCGACCATGAAATGGCAGCCTTCGATCTCGTTTCTGGCAAGCATTATCTGATACGCCCTGAAGGCCGTCGGCGTCACGTCCTCGGCGGGAGTGTTGACGTATGAATGATTGAACCATACCGTGATATCGCCGTCTTCGGCGGCAGCGGTCAGCGCCGTGTTGTCAACGGCGGGTGCCATCGGCTTGCTCACGGACGCGAGCAGCGCGTCGGCTCTGGCCTGGTCAGCGCCGGACAATTTATTCGGATCCGTCGGAGCGGGAGTCGCCGTAGGCTTCTGCGTCGGAGTGGGCGAAGTCTTCTGCGTGGGCGTCGCGGCGGGCTTCTGAGTCGGAGTGGCCGCGGGCTTCTGCGTAGGAGTGGCGGCCGTCTTCTGCGTAGGCGCAGTCGCAGGCGCGGACGCCGTCGCCGTATCTTCCGTCTGTCCGGCCGTCGGCGCGTCGTCTGTCCGGGTCTCCTCCGGCGTCGTTACGGCAGCGGACGGCGCGTCTTCCGTAGCCGGGTTCGCGGAAGGCGTTTCCGCGGGCTCTCCTGTCGGG
>CADBOE010000172.1 GCA_902796205.1 uncultured Ruminococcus sp.
GAAATTCAAATTATTTTTTTATTTCCCGATATTTCCCGATTCTGCCTCGCACGCTCCGGATAAATACAGAAAAGGAACGATCCATAATCCGGGTCAAACCGGGGTCTGCAACCGGGGTCTGTCCCCGGTTGCAGGAGTGAAGCGACAATATGAAAACCGTGGTCTGTCCCCGGTTGCACTGTCCACGGCTACATATCCCGGCTGCGTTTTGCATTCGGTAACGCCGCTTAAACTGCCTCTTAAACCGCCGCTTAAAACCGACGCTTAAACCGCCGACGGCCCCGGAACCTGAAACTCCGCCCGCCGCGAAACGCACTTCCATTTCGACGGCGAAAGTGATAAAATCGGGCAGGGAGGCAGCGGAAAGTGGTTCGAGTTATCGCCGGCACCGCCGGAGGACTGAAACTGAAAACGATTGATTCCGACAGGACGAAGCCGACTCTTGACCGCGTAAAAGAGTCTATGTTCAGCATACTGTCACCGTTCATTGCCGGCCGCGACGTGCTCGACCTGTTCGCGGGCTCCGGGGCGCTCGGCATCGAGGCGCTGAGCCGCGGGGCTGCGTATTGCTGCTTCAACGACAGGGACAGGAAATGCGGCGAGACGGTCAGATACAATATTGACCGCGCCGGCATGACGGACAGGGCTGAGATATCATGCGGAAATTACCGGCACGCGCTCGGCGAATACGCCGCGAAAAACAGACAATTCGGCCTGATACTGCTTGATCCTCCTTACGGATCCGGATTTTACGAAGACGCGCTCGGCGACGTTTTAAGGTATGGATTATTTACACCGGATTGTGTTATAATGTGCGAGCATGGGAGGGAAGCGGTCCTTCCGGAGACGTTCGGGGGATTCGCTGTCTGGAAATGCAGGAATTACGGTACCGTCGGATTGACTTTTTATCGTCTTTGCGGCGATGGCGGACAGACGTCCGGCGAGATATGAGAACACGGTGAGAGCATGGCGGAGAAAAACGGTAAAACAGCGGAAACTGCAAAAAAAACGAATACGGAAATAATCGCGAAAACAAGAAAAATCGCGAAAACAGCAAAAAAGGACGCGACCGGGGCGGTTGACGTCGGCTGCTGCGGAAAAAGGATCGGCGTATATCCGGGCAGCTTCGACCCGCTTACGAACGGCCATCTCGACGTCATAAAACGTGCGTCGAAGCTTTTCGACAAGCTGATCGTCGGCGTCCTCGTAAACGATTCAAAAAAGAATCCGCTGTTCACGATCGAGGAAAGAGTGGCTCTCATAAGAAAATGCGTCAAAGATATGCCAGGCGTCGAGGTCGGATCGTTCGGCGGACTGCTCGTTGATTTCGTGAAGGAGAATAACGCCGTTGCCATCGTAAAGGGGCTCCGGGCCGTTTCCGACTACGAATACGAGCTCCAGATGGCCGCGCTGAACAAGCATATCGACCGCGACATAGATACCATTTTCCTGATGGCCGACGTTCAGAATTCGTTTCTGAGCTCGAGCGTCGTAAAGGAACTTGCGTGGCACGGCGGCAGCATCGCCGGGCTCGTGCCTGAGGAGATCGAAGAAGATATTATCCGCACCGTCAGCATGAGGCGGAAAAAATAACGTTTACAATATCGAAGGGGTGACTGGTAATGGAACAGGACGTTCAGAGTCTGGATCTGCTTGATATGCTGGAAAGTATGATCAACGGCGCAAAAAAGTCGATGTTCAACAACAAAGTTTCTGTTGACAGGGATGAGGCGCTCGGTATTATCGAAGAATTGAGAAATTCACTGCCCGACGAAACGGTGAGGGCCAACGAGATCTACAAAAAGAGCCGGGAAGTCTGGAGCCAGGCCAACGACAGCGCGGAAGACATCACTGCACGCGCGAAGGACGACGCGAAGGACCTCGTCGAAGACGCAAAGCGCGAAGCGGACGGCATCGTTGCCGACGCGCACAGCCAGGCCGAGCTTATAATCCGCGAGGCCGAGGACAGGCGGGCCCAGCTGATCGAGGAGAATTCGATCACCGAAGCCGC
>CADBOE010000173.1 GCA_902796205.1 uncultured Ruminococcus sp.
GAGCCTAAGATTCGTTTACCCGGGGACAGACCCTGGTTCAGCACCCGGTTCGCAGTCAAGACAAATAAAAAAAGGCCCGGGATCGCTCCCGGGACCGTATGAAAAATGATTGTCCGTTATCAGCTCTTATTCTTCTTTTTCAGAATGACGACCGTGCCTGCAACGATACCGACAAGCACGGCGGATCCTATCCCCAGCACGACGGGAATGACAGGGAACGAAGACGGCGACTCCGAAGATGAGCCGGGCCCGGCGGAGGAATTGCCGCTTTGCGGATTCTCCGTAACGTTGGAATCGTCACCCGTAGCGGCAGGCTCGTCCGTTGACTCAGGAGGCACTTCGGTCGGCTGAGGAGCGTTTCTGTCCGGACCCGCGGCAAGAATCACGGAATTGACGACGACGCGCGGACTGCCGTAAGTTCCGTCGCTCTTCTTGTCACTCGGCCTGTTGATCAGCTGATATCCGTCTCCCACAAGCTGAACCATCGTCGCCGATCCGCCGCCGTCGACTATGAACGCGTCCTCAAAATTGAGTTCTTTTGCCAGAGAATTGTAAACGCCGAACGGGATGCCGACGCTGAAATCAGGCTGTCTGCCGTCCGCCTCGATCAGCAGCATCTTGCCCTCTTTTGTCGTGGCAATGATGGTGGTGGGATAGCCGCCTTCGCCTCCGAGCGAATTATATTTGCCGTCGCGAGCGAATTCCATATGGCCGCCGACAGCGGTGTAAACGTTCTGCCAGAACTCGTCGTTCTTGAACGTATCCTTCACGGTGAAATCAAAATTGACAAGATCTCCGACCTTGTACGAGGAAATGTTCGATATCTTTTTCTCGCCTCTGGCGGTGATAATGATGCGGTTCGGCTTCATCGCGGGCTTCGTCCCGCCGGGCTCGCATATCTCGGTAACTTTTCCGGTGATGTTCGTGCCGTGCCGGATGATATAATCCTCGTCAAAATCGATTGCCACCTCGTAGGCGTCGGCCAGAGCGTAGTTCGAAGCGGGGCCCTTGTCGGAGTAGATCATAACGGCCTTGTTCGCGGGCAGACGGTTCAGACCGTTCGGCTTGAAGCTTTCGCCGCTGGTCTGGTTCGTGACATTTATCGTAAGCTTGGGCTGCCCGAGCTGTGCCTGTCCGTCGGCGCTCACACCGAATGAAGTGAAGGCGCCCTCAAACGGAGTTTCGGTGGCGTCATGCGGGCTGCTGATTATCTCGCCCTTGTAAACGTTGAATCCGCGCGGTATCGTGAGGGATTTTGTGACAACAGGGTCTTTGGCGTACGCCTTGTAGCCGCCCGAAAGCAGATCCTCGCGCCCTTCGATGCGCGCGTGAGCATACGAGACCATCCACATGTCGCCGTTGACGCCGGCAAGAGCGGTCCTTCCGGGATTGTTCGCGTTGTATTCCTCCATCGTTTTCTGTACGGATTTGAGCGTGTTTGAGTACTCGGCCTCGTTCGTGACGTCGATGTAGAGATCGCTCTGGGCAGGATCAAATTCGACAATATGGATGCGGTTGAGTTTGTATTTCGAATCGGCGGATGATACGAAGTCGTAGGCAACGACGCCCGGGTATATCTCGCGTTTTTCGAGTGACTCGACCCAGTCTTTGCCTTCCAGATCGAGCGCATATACGCCGACCGGTCCGGCTATCAGGCTTGCGAGCATAATCAGCGCCGCGAAAATGGCCGCGATCTTTTTGAATCTGTGTGTTTTCATGGTGTTTCTCCTTGCTTTTGTGCTGGTTTATGTATTTATTTGTATATGTTCCTCTTTTTGTGATTCACGTTCCGTCTTTCTCCGTCTTTCTCCGTGCTTCTCAGCGTATCGCTGAACCTGAAATGGTCAATTCATCCGGTTTTCATTTCGCTGCTTTTCCGCTCCGGTCCCGCCGCGCCCGATTATTCTTCCGGAAGTATCTCGATCAGCCCGCATTTGCCCGCGTGTCCCTCCGGTGACACAAATTGAACTATATTATCACTTATCAAGTCCTCGTGGGCGAAATGTATATGTCCGGCGACAACGGCAAAAACCGGGCTGCCCGGCCGGGTCATCAATTCCATGAAACGCCGTGAGACCGGGTCGGGGTCAATGCCGCCTTTTCCGAGCAGGATTATTCTTTTCCAGTAGTCCACGGTGTCCTTTACAAGCGTTTCGGAGTAAAACGGCACGTGGCAGGCAACGAGCACGGGTTTTTCACCGCTGAATATGACTTCCGCCGCCTGAAGAGCCTCCGGATCTATCTGATCCTTCGAATTGTCAACGGCGAAAACGATCACGTCGCCGGCATCTGCGGCGAGATAGTGTACCGACGGCGGGAGCTCTTTTATCCGGGCGACGTTTTTACCGAAATTTACAAGCGGAAAATATTTGGGAATATTGTTTTCCTCATGCTCTTTGCAATGATAATCGGTCAGAAATGACCATTCGTGATTTCCGAGACAATAGTAAGCCGGAACGTCCGAGCCGGACATTGCCGCAAGCAACGCGTCGATGTTGGCCGCGGAAGGGAAGTCCAGAATATCCCCGGTCATTATGATCCCGTCCGCGTTTAAATTCTCCGCCAGCCTGAAAAAAAGCGGCAGTCTGTCGGTGGCCGTAAGCCCGCATTCGGGAGGAAAATATTTGCCGCCTCTCAGATCCGCCTCCGCGCGTATCATCTCGCTTTCTGACTCATATGACGAAGCTGAATGAACGTCGGTAACGTGAAGAAAACGATACGCGCGGGAGATCCCTCTTGTCCTGACCGTATGACGAACAACCGCTTTTACAGCTCCGCAATCAATATTCATTTCGCGCGCGTCTTGATTGTCTTCTTTCATATACACGAACTGCCTTTCATGTCCAGCGAACAATCCGTATTTTATTATATCTATGATGATATGTCAAGAAGCCGCACGACCGGAAACGTACGTAAAGCATGCGCACAACAGGGGCTAAAACGGGGTCTAAAACGGGGACTGTCCCCGGGTAAACAAAATTCAGAAGCGCCGGAACCGGGGGCAAAACCGGGGTCTGTCCCCGGGTAAACAAAATTCAGAAGCGCCAGAACCGGGGGCAAAACCGGGGTCTGTCCCCGGGTAAACAAAATTCCGAAGCACCAGAACCGGGGGCTAAACCGGGGTCTGTCCCCGGGTAAACAAAATTCAGAAGCACCAGAACTGGGGGCAAAACCGGGGTCTGTCCCCGGGTAAACAAAAATCAGAAGCGCCAGAACCGGGGGCAAAACCGGGGTCTGTCCCCCGTTGCGCCTCACATTGCGACTCGGTCTTTGCACGTTTGCACGTCCAGCGCCGCCGCTTCCGCAGCGCTGCATAAAGTTGACTTTGTCAGCCTGAACAGATATAATTCCAACGCCATGACACATAGGCAAAATTATTAACCACCCGGCGCGAAACCGCACGTTTTTTCTGCCGCGGACGCGTGAAGCGGGGGAGCAGGAGGCGTTGAATATGCTATATACATCATCTGAACTTGCGAAAATTTTACGGCGACTCAACGACGACAAAGAAACGTTGATACAAAAAGAAGAAATGAGCAGCACGTTCCTTGCCGCCTCGGGTGAAGACGCTGACAGCCTGAGACCTGAATACGATTACGCGGAAACCGGAAAACAGATCGCCGGGATCGACGGGAAGGTCCGCGCCATAAAGCACGCGCTGAATATTTTCAATTCCACGCACAAACTGCCCGGATACGACATGACGGTCGACCAGGCGCTCGTTTACATTCCGCAGCTCAGCGAGAGGCGGAGAAGACTGGCCGAGATGAAAAACAGGCTTCCTAAAATGCGCGAAGGCGGAATGAGGACGTCGAACGTTATCGACTACAGATATACGAACTACGATCCCGCTGCAGCGCAGGCTGACTTTGACGCTGTATCGGCCGAGTTATCCTCGATCCAGACTGCACTGGATCTCTTCAACACGACAGAAAAGCTTGAGCTCGACATCGTGCTTTAAGCTTTTTTGCCGCCGGCTCCGGTACCGTCTTCGGACGTCAGGACTTTTTCAACAGGTCAGCGATCGGTGTTCAGGTAAATGTGTTATTTTATCGGTTATCCGTTTGTGTTTATGTCAGATGATCGCGATAGAGCATTTACAGGAATCATCATCACACCGTGAGTCCGGGAAAACTTTTTCCGTCGCGGAAGTTCGGTTTCATGCGGCGGAACGTTTCGGTTTTAAACGCACGGAGCGTTTTTAACGGGACAATCAAATGATAAAAGTGTACGGCGGAATGATTCCGGGTTGACAATTACGGCGGAATATTCACAAAGAGGCGGCCGGATTACAACGGGTCAATTGTTGCGGACAACGACGTCCCGCTGCCGGCGCAGTTCACCGCCGCGAACCCGGATTCGCCGAATCACCGATTTGCCGTATCTGCCGGACTCGCCGGACTCACCGAATCCGCCGGACTCGCCGGACTCACCGCATCCGCCGGACTCACCGCATCCGCCGGACGATCACACGGACTTCGTTACGAACAGGAGGCATTCTGACATGACACACAGGAAGTTGTTCACCCGCTCCGGACTGCTCCGGGCAGCTCTCGTCCTGCTCGCGATATTCACCGCGATGACGGTCACGCCGGGCCGGAACGCTTTGCCGGCCGCACAGGCGCAGGCGGCAGCCGCCGGAGACGCCGCCGGAACGCCGGAACCGACGTACATCTTTGATTTCACAGACGACAGCACTTATACGCTCGGCCCGGAAACGGCATGTGTCATTGAGGAAACGGATACCGGCCTCAGGATCGAAGTACTCGGCGACGACCCGAATTTAACCATCGGATCGCTCCTGGCCCCCGGAAACGAATGCGCGTGGATAAAAATCAGATACCGCGGCGGAAGCACGGTCAAAAACCGCCAGGGAGAAATGTACATATCCACTGCCGATAAGGAATTCAGCGAAAAAACAAGAGTGAATTTCAAATGGGGCACGCTCGGCGAAGAATGGCAGACGAACGTCACAAACTCGAAAATGCTTTCCAAGCTCGAAGACGAGATACTTGCGGTCAGATTCGATCCGCTCTCGGCCGGGTCGTCTGGTCCTCTTCAGGAAGGCGAATGGATCGAGATCTCATACATAGCCTTTTTCGGAAGCAAAGAGGCCGCCGAAGCGTTCGACTATGACGCGTACGCCGAATCCTTGAATAACGTTCCGACCGTCACACCCGGCGGCTCCGGACAACCCTCCGGAGAGAAGTGGGGCGTTCCCGAAAAGCGGGAACGGTATGTTATCGGCGCCGACAACGAAAAAGGAACGCTCGGTCTCGTTAGTGACGCCGCTGCCGGAACTCTCACCGTCTCGTACGGCGAAGGCGGCGAGAGAAAAGAATTCGTTGTCCCCGACACGGCATATTTCAGAAACGGTCCTCTTTCGGGGACGGACGCGCTCGGCCGTTCGCTGCCCGTAGCGAATACCGTGATTGATCCGGATTATATCATTCACGACGAAAACGGAAACCCCTCCGTATATGACGCCCAAAAACGCGCGGTCGGCGTTTACGGAGAAAACGGAAAAAGATACGTCGGACTATTCTATTTCCTCTGGCACGGCACGTTTCAGGGCATCGGAAAAGAGCCGCGGAACATACAGAACCTTCTCGACGCGTACGGCGAAAAGGCGGCGGACATGCCTGAGCTCTGGGGTGACGTGTACAGCATCTTTTATTTTGCAAAACCTCTCTACGGATATTACAGCTCCGACGACGAGTGGGTCATCAGAAAGCATTTGGAGCTTCTGACAAATGCCGGGATAGATTTCCTCTATTTCGACGTCACGAACAATTTTCTCTACGCAAAAACGGCTCTTAAAATAATGCGGATATGCCAGGAGCTGAACGAGCAGGGATACGGCGCTCCGAAAGTGGTTTTCTATACGAACACGAACGCCGCCGAGCGGGTGAAGCAGGCGTACGAGCAAATCTATTCGAAAAATCTATATCCGGACACGTGGATGATGCTCGACGGTAAACCGCTCATAATAGCTCCGTACTCGGCAAACGTCGACAATTTCTTCACGATACGCTTGCCGCAATGGCCGAACGAGGATCAGAAGGAAAATTCCTGGCCGTGGATAGATTTCGACTGGCCGCAGAAAGAGCACGGAGTCGAATTCCGGGAGGCGATCAGCGTTTCCGTCGCACAGCACAGCGGTAACGTCAGATTTTCGTCGTCCGCCCTTTACGGTTACCGCAACAACCGCGGCAGATCGTACGACGGCTACAGGGACGCTCCCACGGCCGATTCGTATAAAAACGGCGCAAATCTTCAGCTGCAGTTCAACCGCGCCATAGACTCGGGAATGCCGTACGTTCTCGTTACCGGCTGGAACGAATGGGTCGCGAGCAGGCAGGAGCCGGTCTCCCGTGAAAATATAGTATTCGTCGACACGTTCAATCTCGAATACAGCCGCGACATCGAAATGAGCGAGGGCGCGTACGGCGACAACTATTACATGCAGCTCATGTCGAATACCGCCGCCGTAAGAGGCGCCGCTCCGGAGATCGTACGCGACGACAGACACGCCGTGGATATCGCCGGAGATTTCGGACAATGGGATGCCGTCGCGCATTATTACACCGATACGGCAGGCGACGCCGCTCCGAGAAAATCGGTCGGGGCCGGAACGTTCAGCTACAACGATGAAACGGGAAGAAACGATATCGTCCGCATCAAAGTCACCGGCGACGCGTCGTACCTCTATTTTTACGCGGAATGCAGCGCCGACATCGCGCGCGGATCGGGAAGCGACGGCTGGATGCAGCTTTTTCTGAACGCCGACAACGCCCCGACGGGCTGGGAAGGGTACGATTATATCGTCTGCCGGCGCACGAAGGATGACAATACCGCCACGCTTGCCGCAGCATCGCCTGACGGTACGTATTCTTTCACGGATATCGCCGATCTCACGTACCGCGTCGAAGGCAACAAAATGATGATCGCCGTACCGCTTGAGCTTATAGGGATAGATTATTTCAATATGATCGACCTCAGCTTCAAGTGGACGGACAGCCGTTCGGAGATTACCGATCCGGTGCAATTCTATACGGACGGCGACTGCGCTCCACTCGGAAGACCGGATTTCACTTACCGCACGTATCCGGAAGGCGCCGCGCCGCAGGAGCTGCTTTCGACCGTAAAGCTCGCCGACAGGAAGACCGCTTATGAAAAGGAACAGAGCGGGCTCGATCCCGTGGAACGCATAATCGAAAATAACGGCTCCGGACTGCCGGGATGGGCTGTTGCCGCTTTTATTGCGGCCGGGATTGTGGTAATATGTACGGCGGCTTTTATATTCATTAGAGGCAGCAAGCGTAAAAAACGTAAAGAAGGGAAGTCGTAAGATATGAAAGGATTCAGAACGTTAAGAGAAAGATACAGCGCCGAGCTCGGCGGAACGCTTCGCGAATACGTGCACGAGGAGACCGGGGCGCAGATAGCCTGGCTGGACAACGGAGAGCAGAACAAACTCTTCTGCGCCGCTTTCAAGACGCTTCCCGAAGACAGCACCGGCGTATTTCACATTCTCGAGCATTCCGTGCTCTGCGGGTCGGACAAGTTTCCCGTTAAAGAACCGTTCGTGGAGCTGATGAAAAGCTCGATGAACACCTTCCTCAACGCGATGACGTTTCAGGACAAGACGGTCTATCCCGTATCGAGCCGGAACAGCCGCGACTTCCTGAATCTCGCGGAGGTTTATCTCGACGCCGTGTTCAGGCCGGCCATTCTCACGAACCCGAATATATTCCGCCAGGAGGGCCATCATATCGAACAGGATGAAAACGGCGCGCTCTCCTATAAGGGAGTCGTTTACAACGAGATGAAGGGCGCTTTGAGCAACGTGGATGAAACGGTGAACGAAACGCTCATTTCTCTCATTTTCGGCGGCACTCCGTACGGGGTCAATTCCGGCGGCGATCCTGACGAGATCCCCGACCTCACGTACGAAAAATTCATCGAAACGTATAAAAAGTATTATCATCCTTCGAACTGCCGTATTTATCTCGACGGCAGCATTCCGGTCGAGGAAACGTTCGGGCTCATCGCTTCATATCTCGACGGAGCCGGGAGGGGAGAGGCCGTTCCGGACGCCGGATACGCTGTCTCAAAGGCTGTGTCAGGCAGGATCAGATATGCTCTTGCCGAAAACGAGTCGCCTGAAAACAAGAATATTTACGCAATGGCGCGTATAGTCGGAACGTGGAAGGACAAGGCGAAGCTGATGGCGGCGAACGTGCTTTCGGACGTGCTTCTCGGCAGCAACGATTCTCCGCTGAAGCGTGAGATATTGTCGTCGGGACTCGCGCAGGAGGTCTTTTCGTATATTGACGACTCGTTCCAGCAGCCGTATCTGGTGCTGGAATGCCAGAACGTGGCCGACGGAAAGGAAAAGGAGCTTCGCGAGCTTATCCTCGAAACGGCGCGGAAGATCGCCGCGGAGGGAATAGACCGCGAGCTGCTGGAAGCTTCGATCGCCAGAAACGAATTTTCAGTACGCGAGCAGGAGGAACCTGTCGCGCTCAGACGCGTTATCGGCGGATTGAACAGCTGGCTTCACGACGGCGATCCGATGACCTATATGGTTTTTGACGATGACATAAAGAAGATACGCGGGATGATAGCGGAAGGGGGATACGAAGCGCTCGCTGCCGAGCTTTTCGCGTCCGAGGAAGGGCTCTGCGAGCTGCTGGCAGTACCGGATCACGGCCTGAATGCCGAACTTGCGGAAAAGGAGAACGCCAGACTTGAAAAAGTGCGCGCATCCTGGACTGAAAAAGATTATGAGGAAAACCGCGTGATGAACGCCGGACTTTCGCGCTGGCAGCAGGAGCCGGACAGCGAGGAGGCCGTCGCGACGATCCCTGTGCTCGAGCTTTCCGAGATCGACCGCGAGCCGGTCATACCGCCGACGGAAGAAAAAACGGCCGGCGGCGTGAAGGTGCTCTATCATAAGGTTCCTTGCCACGGCATCGTGCATTATTCCGTATATTTCGATCTTTCCGATCTTACGCTTGAGGAGCTGACGGTAGTGTCGAAAGCAGGCTCGTATTTCGGCATACTGCCCACGGAAAAATACGATTCGCTCTCTCTTCAGAAAGCACTGAAAAAGACTGTCGGACGTATGACATTCAAGATCGGGACCTCCGCGAAGGCGGGAGACAGCGAAAAATGCGTTCCGTATTTCGCCGTTCGCGTTAGCACGCTGGACCGCGATTTCGACAAATCCGTCGGGCTTATGAAAGAGATCCTTTTCGCCACTGATTTTTCGGCCGGGGACAAGATCAAAGAGATAGTAATACAGAACGACGAATATCTAAAGCAGTCGAATATAGCGGCCGGACACTCTCTCGGCATGCTTGAAGTGCTGTCCGGCTATTCCTCCGCCGGAGCGGCCGCGGAAGCAATGGACGGATATCCTTATATCCGTTATTCGCACGCTTTCGCCGCGGATTTTGACGCCATGTACGGAGAATTCACTGCCGCTTTCGAAAAGCTTGCCGGACATTTCACGAAAGACAGGATGGTTTTAAGCGTCAGCTCCGAGGAATATGGTCCGGAGCTTGCGGAAAAGATAGTTTCCGCGTTCGGAAACGGCGACGGGTCGTATCAGGTCGTACCCGGAGGCGCGGAATATAAGCGTGACTTCCCGGCGAAGACCGGCTTCCCGATAGCTGCAAGGATCGGCTTCGCCTGCCAGGGGTACTGTTTCGGCAAGGATGGGATCAGGTACGACGGAAGCATGTCTGTCGCCGCGAAGATAGCGTCTCTCGATTTCCTCTGGAACACGGTGCGCGTGCAGGGCGGCGCATACGGAACCGGCCTCAGGGTCTCCCTCGGGAACAACGTCACTACGTATTCATACAGGGATCCTTCTCCCGACAGGTCGCTCAGGGTCAACGCCGAAATCGCTCCCTATCTTGTGCAGTTCGCCGACAGCGGGAGAGCGCCGGACAAATACATCATCTCTGCCATATCGGATACCGAACCGCTCGTGTCTCCGCGCGTCACCGGTATCATTGCCGACGAGAACTGGTTCTCGGGGATTGGACCTGACGATCTGAGAAGAATCAGAAAAGAGATGCTCGAAACGGACGCGGAAAGCATCAGACGTTTTGCGGGGATCGCGGAGAAGTTCGCTTCCGACGGCGCCGAATGCGTCGTGGCGCATAAAGACGCGCTTGACAAGTGCGGCGGCCTTACCGTGCTTGAGATCTGAACCGGAGGTCGAGATGGGCGCGAAAACAGTACGCAGAACCGAAATTGACGCTTACGGCAAGATCAATTTTTCGCTCGATATCCTCGGAAGGGACGAAAGGCGTTATCATTATCTCGAATCTGTCATGCAGACGATACCTGTATGCGACAGCGTGATTATCACGTCGAGACCGCGCGGGGGAGTTCCCCCGAAAAACGTTTCCGTGCCGGAGCGGATCCCGCTGACGCTTACGTGCGACGCGAGACAGATTCCGACGGATTCCAGAAATACGGCATATAAAGCGGCCGAGATGATGATCAGGCGTTATCCGGTAATACTCGGAACGGACGAAGAGATCGCCGTCAGTATCAAAAAAAGGATCCCGGTCGGCGCCGGCCTCGGAGGGAGTTCCGCCGATTGTGCCGCCGTGATCAGAGGGTTCAATATTCATTTCGGGCTCGGACTTTCGGATGACGAGATGATCGACGCCGGGAGCAGGCTTGGGTCCGACGTGCCGTTTATGGTTTGCGGCGGGACCGCTCTCGTTTCGGGCACAGGGGAAAAGATTAAAAAGCTTCCCGCCCCCGAAAGCCGGTTCGTGCTCGTCTGCTATCCGGGCTTCGGCATGGACACGTGGGAAGTTTACAGGAAATACGACGAGATAGAGAAAAATATCGATCCTTCTTCAAGGCCGGATAACGAAAGCCTCGTCAGAGCGCTCGAAAACGGCGACGGCGCGGCATTTTATGCCGGACTCAGGAACGTCCTGGAGGAGCCGGCTTTCGCACTCAGCAGGAAGCTCGCGGAGCTCGGCAGAAGACTTGGCGGATTCGGTTGTGAAAAAGTATTGATGTCCGGCAGCGGTTCGTCCTTTTTCTGCATTTTCAGGCGTGAGAGCCAGGCGAGGAACGTCATGCAGGAGCTCGAGACGGACGGCAATCAGTGCATGGTTTTCGCGCTGTAGCGGGCTGTGCGCTTCCGGCGGCCGTTTTATTGCCGTTTTATTAGGGAACGTTTTTCAAACCAGTTTTCTCAAACCGGTTTTTTCAGGCCGGTTTTTCAGACTGTTTATTTTGGTGCGGCTTTCTCGGAATGGCGGTTCAGGCTCCGCTGTTCACGGCTGAGCGCCGGCTTTTTCAGCGCGGATCATTTATGGTACGTTTCGCCGGCGTTGATTTTCATCGCGCGGTATATCTGCTCGGCAAGAATCACCCTTGTCATCTGATGTGTGAAGGTCATGGGGGAGAGGCAGAGCCTGAGATCGGCTCTGTCCGTGACCGCTTCCGATATCCCGTCGCTGCCGCCAATAGCGAAAACGAAATGAGAAACGCCGGAGGTCAGCTGCCTGTCCAGCAGACCGGCGAAAGCTTCTGAATCCATCATTCTCCCGCGAAGATCGAGAGCGATCAGAAAACATTTTTCCGGGATTTTTTTCAATAGAGCCTCGCCCTCGGACGTTACCGTTCCCTCCGGTACTTCGATTACGTCTGCTTTTGCGAAGCGGGAAAGGCGCGACAGATAATCAGACGTCGCTTTTTTCGCATATTCTTCCTTGAGTTTTCCCACGCACAGGATCGTTATATGCATCATAAAAGGATCACCTTTCCGTGACTGTACCGGGGGGCGACGCTCAGAATGACTCCTTTTCCGCTTCCCGGGAAGCCGGCAGCCGAGGCCGAATCCTCGCCGAAAAACTCGGGAGGGATGACGTCTCCGTATTCGATAATGCGGTTTCCGGCCGTTTCAAGCGCCTTTCGCACCGAGGCGTACGCAGTGTCCGGCTCGTTGTTTTCTTCGCTTAAATGGCCCAATACGAACGCGTCCGTGCCTTCCGCCGCAAGCATCGCGGCCAGACCGGCGCAAGAATCGTTGCTGAGGTGTCCGTTTTTGCCTTTTATGCGTGCCTTCAACATTCTCGGATACGGTCCGTTTTCCAGCATTTCAATGTCGTGGTTCGCTTCTATCAGGATCGCGCGGCTTCCGAAGCAGGCTTCCTCGATCTCTCCGGTGACGTGGCCGATATCCGTTGCCACCGCGACCTTGTGCTTGCGTCCCGTGCGCGACGTGAATGAATAACCGACGGGGGAGTCGGCGTCGTGGGGTATAGGAAACGCTTCGACGTCGAGGTCGCCCAGGGCAAACGTTGCCCCTCCCGATGATGAAAAGCAAACGCATTGTTCGTCGCTGCAGTTTCCGATATCCTTTTCCATCGCGCTCCACGTTGCCCGGTTCGCGATAATTTTGAGGCCGTATTTTCTGGCGAGCGCTCCGGCTCCTTTTGTGTGGTCTGTGTGTTCGTGAGTGACAAGAACGGCGTCGAGCTCGGACGGATCCTCGCCGATCGCTTTCAGTTCGCGTTCTATCCCTTTTACCGTCGAGCCCGCGTCGACGAGCAGTTTGACGTGGTCTGTGCCTATGAATGTCGAATTTCCGCTGCTTCCGCTGAAGAGGGTGCAGAATTTGATCATCTGAATGACGCTTTCATCTGTTCGGGGCGCTCCGTCATATCACCGTTTCGGTATCGTTGATACGGGCAATGTGCGCTCCGATCTTCCTGAGTTTTTCCTCGAACTGCACGTAGCCGCGGTCAATGCAATAAATATTCGATACTTCGGTGAGTCCGTCGGCCGCGAGCCCGGCAAGCACGAGAGCGGCTCCCGCGCGAAGGTCGGGGCAGCGCAGCTGGGCGCCCTTCAGTCCTTCGATCCCTTTTATCGTTGCCGTCTTTCCGTTTACGGTGATATCCGCGCCCATTCTCCTGAGCTCCTCGGTATATTGGAATCTGTATCCGGTAACGCTTTCCGTCACGATCCCGACGCCTTCGGACAGCGTGAGAAGCACGGCTATCTGAGGCTGCATATCCGTCGGAAATCCGGGATAGACCTGTGTGGTCACGTTTGCCGACGTCACCGGCCCGCGGTTGAAAATCCTGATCCAGTCTTCTCCTTCCTCTACGCCGACGTTCATTTCCTCGAGCTTGGCGGTGAGGGATTCCTGGTGGCGGGGAATGAGGTTCGTGACTTTTACGTCGCCTCCGGTTATAGCGGCGGCAACCATGAATGTTCCCGCCTCGATCTGATCGGGGATAATGGAATAGCTGACTCCGCCGTGCATCGAAGGTACTCCGGTGATCTTGATTATTTCGGTACCGGCGCCTCTGACGTTCGCGCCCATCGCGTTGAGAAAGTTGGCGACGTCGACGACGTGCGGCTCTTTGGCGCAGTTTTCAATGACCGTCTGTCCGCGGGCCTTTACGGCTGCGAGCATGAGGTTTATGGTGGCTCCGACGGAGGCGATATCGAGATATATGTTTGCCCCGACGAGCTTACCGTCCGGCTCCTTTGCGGATCCTTTCACCGCGCCGAACTGTGTCTGGATGTTTACGCCGAGCGCCTGAAAGCCCTTGAGGTGCTGGTCGATCGGCCTTGCTCCGAGGTTGCAGCCGCCGGGAAGTGATACTTCCATCTGACCGAATCTGCCGAGCAGAGCGCCCATGAGGTAATACGAACCGCGAAGCTTGCTGACGACGTCATAGAGTGCCGCGCTCGACGTGATCCCCGTCGGGTCAATTTTGATCGTCCCCGGGTCGATCCATGTGCATTCGGCACCCATTTTTTCGAGTATTTCTATCATGAGCTTGACGTCGACGATGTCAGGCAGATTTTCGATGGTGCAGGGCGCGTCTGAAAGCAGAACTGCCGGCAATATTCCTACCGCAGCGTTCTTGCTGCCGCTCACGCATACTTCGCCGTTCAGTGGCACGCCGCCTTCTATTACAAATTTTTCCAATCAAATCACCTTTCGTTTTTCCGAATCCGCTCGGAATAGATTTATCCTGCGTATTTTGCTCCGGGATCCCGTGCTTTTTCCGTTTTAAGGTGACAGCAACAAGCGCCGGGCCGTTTTTCCGGCGTCTGTACTATACACACAGCTTAATTGTATCACATTTTTTTGCTGCGGACAATATGATTTTTGGCCAAATTTGCCTGAAATTTACGTCAAATTTGCCTGACCGTACGGTCTGCGGTAACGCTTCGGTAACGCGGCAAGCAATGGCGCCTGCAACGGGGGACAGACCCGGGTTTCCGATCCGGTGTCAATGAAACAGATAATAGCCGAAAGCAAGCTGCAGCAAAGGTTTTCCGGATTTATTTCCGGATATTTCCCACTCTTTCGGAATTATTTCCGTTTATTTTCCGGGGGTATGCCCGGCAACGCGGAGCCGGTTGATGCCGAATGTGCAACGGGGGACAGACCCCGGTTTCACAGACCCCGGTTTCAGGTTCGTGCAACGGGGGACAGACCCGCGTTGCGGGTTCGTATGGCGGCGTCGGAACGGATTCCTGCAGAAATTGTTTGATGTGGTGCCGGGTTTTTAGAGCAAGGTTTAAGCCGAATTCCTCCAATTACTTATGGCTCTGCACAATTTCACGAAATCCTTGTGAGCTCGCAGCAGTTGACAACTTGCCGTTCCTGCTTTAAGATAAGCCCGCTTGATCAGAATGACGAAATGGATGGAAAAAAGGAATATTATGAAAAACAAAACGTTCTGCAACCCCGTAAATATTAATTATCAGTATCAGATGTCATATAACGGCAGAGAATCCGCCGATCCCGCGGTGGTCCTGTATAAGGATAAATATTTCCTTTTCGCCTCCCACGGCTCCGGCTACTGGACGTCGGACGATCTCGTGAACTGGGATTTCATCGGGGTGGATCTAAGCAAACAACCTGAATTCGAGTTGTTCGCGCCCGCGACGCTCGTTATAGGCGACAGAATGTATATAACCCATTGTCAGGGCGGAAACATCCTATATTCGGACGATCCGTTTGATCCTGACTCCTGGGTGAACATAGGCAGACCTTATTACTGGGACGACCCCGCGTTTCTGCTTGATGACGACGGCTTTGTTTACGTCTACGAGGGCTGCTGCGATCTGTCGATACACTGCGCGAAGCTCGACCCGAACAACGGAATGAAGCTTGTTGAAGGTCCCGTTCCCGTTTTCTACTCCGACCTGAAGAACCGCGGTTACGACCGCTGGGGCGACAATAACGAGAGAGAGGACCACACGCCGAGCCTCGAGGGCGCCTGGTGCAACAAATTCAACGGCAAATATTATCTGACGTACGCCACTCCGGGAACGAACTTCAATACGTATTGCGACGGTGTCGCCGTATCGGACAGCCCAATGGGACCGTTCGTGAACTGTGACAACAGTCCGACGGCGTTTAAAGCCACCGGATTCGTGCGTGGAGCAGGTCACGGCTGCCTTTTCCGCGACAAAAACGGCAATTTGTGGAAAATGGACACCGCGGTGGTGAGCGTTAATCATATGTTTGAGCGCCGGCTCGATCTGTTTCCCGCAAAGCTGTTTGACGACGGCCGATTATATACAAATACATTGCGCGGCGACTATCCGATGTTTTATCCCCACGAGACGGCTGATCCGTTCCGCCTTTGCGACGCAGGCATGCATCTGCTCTCATACGGTGCAAAAGCGTCCGCGTCGTCAACGCTCGACGGAAACCACGCTCCGGAGCATGCCTTTGACGAGAATATGCGAACGTGGTGGAGCGCCAAGACCCCGGAGCCCGGAGAATACCTGACAGCCGACCTGGGAAGGGAACGCGAGGTGTTTTCGGTACAGATCAATTTCGCCGATCAGGACATTACGCCGGCGCACGGACGCGGCAACGGATTTTCGTATAAATATACGGTGGAGGTGTCGGACGACGGCGAGGGCTGGAGAACAGTCATTGACATGAGCGGCGGCGACGACGATATGCCGCACCAATATTTTGAGCTGAACAACGAAAAATTCCGGTTCATCCGGCTCACCAACCGGGGCGCGGTACCCGCAAACGGCAGATTTGCAGTTTCCGGCTTGCGTTTGTTCGGCATTGGCGACGAAAACGCCCCTGATAAGGCGCCGGAATTCACCGCCGTCAGGGACGAGGACGAACGAAACATGATGGTGGAATGGGAGCCTGTGCAGGGCGCCGAGGGTTATTTTGTACGCTTCGGAGTGTCGGCGGATGCGCTCTGGACTCATTTTCAGATAATCGGCGACACAAAAGCAAATATCAGGTGCCTGATCAACGGCGTCAGATATCACGTTACGGTCGACGCGTATAACGCGGGCGGCGTAACAAAAGGGACTGCGATAAAAACAGTATAACCGTTGACGTGTGGCCGTTGCGAGCTGCCAACGGAAATGAAAGAGCTGCCGCCTCCGAAATGAAGGCGAAGGCTTTTGCGCGGATGGGGAACAATCGCTCTCATGCCACGGAGTGTTTCCGTTACCTTCGGCGAGATATCGTTTTAAGTTGACCTATTTATGAAATGGTTTTCTTTTTTGTTTTAATCATAATCATAATCTTAATCTTAATCTTAATCTTAATCTTTAAATTTGCATCTCCATTAGTGCTTAAATATAACTGCTTTATTGCAGGGTCAAAACCGGGGCCCAAAACCGGGGTCTGTCCCCGGTTGCCGGTAGGCTTTTGGCAGTGGCGAAACCGGGGTCCGTCCCCGGTTGCCGGTAGGCTTTTGGCAGTGGCGAAACCGGGGTCTGTCCCCGGTTGCCGGTAGGCTTAGGCAGGGACAAAACCGGGGTCTGTCCCCGGTTGCC